>NZ_BOVK01000028.1 GCF_018403685.1 Xylanibacillus composti | reverse complement strand
TGCCCTTAGCTCAGCTGGATAGAGCGTTTGACTACGAATCAAAAGGTCGGGAGTTCGAATCTCTCAGGGCACGCCACTTTTACTTCGAAGCTTTTGCAAAGGGAACCGGAGAGAGTCGAACGACAGGAGTTCGTCGGAGCATCCGCTTCGAAAGCTATACTTCGCAGTCAGACCGGCAGGTCTGCACCTCTCAGGGCACGCCACTTTTACTTCGAAGAAATAATACTTACATCGTCGGGACGTAGCTCAGCTTGGTAGAGCACCTGGTTTGGGACCAGGGGGTCGCATGTTCAAATCGTGTCGTCCCGACCACTTTTTTATCCAATGTGAACCCTCCAATAGTAATCGGAAATCACTAGGTAGGTTTCATTCGCTTTAGGTGTATATATGCGGGTGTAGTTCAATGGTAGAACTCCAGCCTTCCAAGCTGGTAGCGTGGGTTCGATTCCCATCACCCGCTCCATAAGCATTAGCGGAAAGCCTTGTTGCGCAAGGCTTTTTTTTGTTATCCCTTTCATGGTCTGGCTGTTCGGTAACGAAGCAGAGCAGTACTACAAGAATTCATATTTGACTTAATGGTCAAGAACTGTTACAATAAATCCCATGAGCAGACCAAGAGAATTTGATGTTGATCGTGCGCTATGTCAATCCATGGAAGTGTTTTGGACGAAAGGCTTTAAGTCAACTTCGTATGAAGATTTGACCCGCGCAACGAATGTGAAGAAACAGAGTTTATATTGTGTTTTTAAGCATAAGCGCGAATTATTCTTGAAGGCGTTGGCGTTGTATCGGGAGCAGAGTATTGCCATACTGGAGGAGCTGGCTTCCCGTGAGGTGTCGCCCTTGCAGAAATTGCAGGATATTTGCGACGCAACGGTGGATCGCAATGAAGGAACCTTGCACCGGGGTTGTTTTATGATGAATTCCGCACTGGAATTTGGAGCGGACGACAAGGATGTGACTCGTGAAGTCGAGCTCATGTTTGAACAATCCGAGCGTATCCTCGAACAAGTTATCCGCAGCGCCCAGGAACAGCAACTGGTTACGAATCGTCTTTCGAGTCAAGAGTTGGCCGCATATTTGAATAATGCGCTAAGCGGCGTGAAGATTCTGGAGAAGACAGGGGCTACTCGGGAGCAGGTGGATACAGTCTTGCGAACGGTTTTGACGCTGATGGCCACTTAATTATTTTTTGTGCTTTTCTTGACTGTATAGTCAAGTATGATATGTTCCCGCTCGGGACTATGGAATGAATGCTGGAATGAAGGAGGTGATGCTTGAGGCTTCTGGGAAGCGAGCGGAGTACGAATCATTCGAAACGGTGGTCGCTTATTTTTTTGCCATATATTTGACTTTATAGTCAAGAAAGGTTGTCGTCACTTATATAAAACTTATTTTGGAGGTTATGATGAGTTATTCTCAATCCGTTCAAGCGTTGTTTCAACCGTTTACCGTACTGAATACTCAGTTATCCAATCGCATTGTGATGGCGCCCATGACCCGGCAGTTTTCCCCGAACGGCGTACCGGGACCGGATGTGGCAGCCTATTACCGCCGCAGGGCAGAGAACGGCGTAGGGTTGATCGTGACGGAAGGAACTATAATCGATCATCCGGATTCGTCCAATCAAGAAAACGTGCCTCATTTCTACGGAGAAGCCGCGTTGAACGGTTGGGCAGAGGTGGTCGCTGAGGTCCATAAGGCAGGGGGACGGATCATTCCTCAAATTTGGCATATGGGAGCGCGCGGACATGTCGGCGATTACACGGAAACAGATATCGCCGCTATTGTTCAAGCTTTTGCTGAGGCAGCGTCCGAAGCCAAGCGGCTTGGATTCGATGGTTTGGAGCTTCACGGCGCGCACGGTTATTTAATCGACCAGTTTTTCTGGGACAAGACGAACCCGCGTACAGATCGCTATGGCGGCGACATGATGGCGCGGACCCGCTTTGCGGCAGAAGTTATTCAAGCTTGCCGCAGCGTCGTCGGACCGGATTTCCCGATCGTGTTGCGTTTCTCGCAATGGAAAGCGAGCGACTACTCAGCAAAGTTGGCTGGAACGCCGGAGTTGTTGGAACAGTTTTTGGCTCCTCTGGCAGAGGCGGGCGTGGATATGTTCCACTGCTCCACCCGTCGATTCTGGGAGCCCGAGTTCGAGGGTTCCGATCTGAATCTGGCCGGCTGGGTCAAAAAACTGACCGGCAAGCCGACGATTACGGTCGGATCGGTTGGGCTGGACAGCGATTTTATGAGCTTCTTTAGTGAAGGGAAGGGAGCGGCGAACACCAAAATCGACGGATTGATTGAAAGGCTGGAACGCGAGGAGTTCGATCTGGTCGCCATTGGCCGGTCGTTATTGGCGGACCCCGCTTGGGCGATCAAGATACGCGACGGTCGAACGGACGATTTGGTTCCCTTCACGCCCAAGGCGACTCAAGCACTATATTAAGATTAGAGGGGCAAACACGAAATTTCGACTTCATAAAGAATATCTATGGATCGACATTTTCCAATGCGCACCCCATGCACACTTTTCCAGCCTGCTGCAGGAGAAGTGTGTTTTTTTTATACTGAGGGAACCAGAAAGAAGGAATTAAACCCGTTAGAGGTACGGGGAACCAATGAATTCGCCTGTTTATCAGCAGCAATGGCTCTAGATAGGGAGCTGCTCTTGTCATTTCGTTTGGTTTTTTGCAACAAAGTGCAGATTTTTTATGAGATTTTTAGTATGATGGTATGTAGGGACTTTATCGGGAAAACGTCGAAGATAACAGATAGATGGGGTGAGAAAGGTTATGACCGAACTGACAATAGACGCAAAACCAGTAAATTCCGTAAATATGTTGCGGAGAGATGTCCGTTTTCTAGGTAATCTTCTCGGTGAAGTTTTGGTACATCAAGGCGGCAATGAACTGCTTGATATCGTAGAGAAAATCAGGGAAATGAGCAAGTCCTTACGCGCTAATTTTGTTCCCGACATGCTCGAGGAATTTACACAAACGATCCGTACGTTGCATCCGGATATTCGCCATCAAGTCATTCGCGCATTCGCGATTTATTTCCAGCTTGTGAACATTGCAGAGCAAAACCATCGGATTCGTCGCAAGCGCGACTATGAGCGCGCTACAGAAGAAACCGTTCAGCCAGGTTCTATTGAAAGCATGGTGATGGAGCTGCGCAATCGCAACATTCCATACGAGGAAGTGCAGGAAATTCTGCAAGGCATCTCCTTGGAGCTTGTGATGACGGCCCATCCAACCGAAGCAATGCGCAGAGTTGTTCGCGATATCCATCATCGCATCGCACAGGAAATGATGAAGCTGGATAACCCGACTCTGACCCGGAAAGAACGGGATAAGCTTCGCCGCAATCTGATGACGGAAATACTGACATTGTGGCAAACTGACGAGTTGCGCGAACGGAAGCCTACGGTGCTCGATGAAGTGCGCAACGGCATGTATTATTTTGACGAAACACTGTTTGATGCACTGCCCGAAGTGTATGCAGAACTGGAACGCTGCTTGACGAAGTATTATCCGAACCACAATTGGCATGTTCCTACCTTTTTAAGATTCGGCTCCTGGATTGGGGGCGACCGAGACGGCAATCCTTCCGTTACTTCCGATATTACTTGGAAGGCGCTGGAGCTCCATCGGAATGTAGCGCTGAGCAAGTATATTGAGAGCTTGAGAGCGTTGCAGAAAAAGCTTTCCTTCAGCACGACGATCGTAAACGTAAGCGACGAGCTGCTGGAATCCATTGCTTGGGATAAACAATACATTGATCTGCCTTCAGCCGAAGTATGGCATAATGATACGGAGCCTTACCGGATCAAGATCGCATATATGATCGAGAAGCTGCAGAATGTCGGCAGCAAGCAGGTTCCCGAGCAAGCCCGGTATTTGAATAAAGACGAGTTTCTGGAAGAAATTCGTCTGATTGATCGGAGCCTGCGCAACCATTACGCTGACTACATCTCAGAAGAATTCATTAATGTACTGGTTCGTCAAGTCGAGCTGTTCGGCTTCCACCTGGTCACGCTGGACATTCGCCAGCACAGCAAGGAGCACGAGGCGGCTATGACAGAGATTTTGGCTAATTTGGGCATTGTGGACGATTACAGCTCGCTTGGGGAAGAAGACAAAATTAAGCTGCTGCACAATCTACTGCAGGAAAAGCGTCCATTGACCTCCTCTTTCATGGGGTATTCCGAAGCGACTGAGGAAACACTAGCCGTATACCGTACCATTTATCGTGCACAGCAGGAGTTTGGAACCGAGTGTATCCGCCATTACTTGATCAGTATGACGCAGGGTGTCAGCGATTTGTTGGAAGTGCTGCTCTTCGCCAAGGAAATGGGCTTGTACCAGCATCATGCCGACGGTACTTATACCTGCACACTTCAGCCGACGCCACTGTTCGAGACGATTGATGATCTGCATGCGGCGCCTTCCATCGTTCAGCAGCTGTTCGAGCTTCCGGCTTATCGGGCGAGCGTTGCGGCGATGGGGGATATGCAGGAAATCATGCTCGGCTACTCCGACAGCAACAAGGATGGCGGCGCTTTGACAGCCAACTGGGAGCTGCGTGTAGCACTGAAAGAAATAACGAAGGTAGCCAAAGCCTGTAACGTTAAGCTGAAGTTTTTCCATGGACGGGGCGGAGCGCTCGGCCGCGGCGGCATGCCGCTTAACCGCAGCATTATGGCGCAACCGCCGGAAACAATCGGGGGCGGTATTAAGATTACCGAACAAGGCGAGGTGCTCTCGTCCCGATATTCCTTGCAGGGGATTGCATACCGCAGTCTGGAACAGGCGACCTCCGCATTGATTCAGGCAGCGTTGCTGGCGCGGAATCCGCAAAGCAATGTGAATCTGCACAAATGGGAAACCATTATGAAGAGCATATCGGAGAAAGCCCAGACGAAGTATCAGGATCTTATTTTCCGCGACCCTGATTTTGTAACCTTCTTCAAGGAATCCACACCGCTGCAGGAAATTGGCGAGTTGAACATTGGGTCTCGCCCTTCCAAGCGTAAAAACAGCGACAGGTTCGAGGATCTCCGGGCCATTCCGTGGGTATTCTCCTGGACGCAGAGCCGTTACTTGCTCCCGGCGTGGTACGCTGCAGGAACGGGTCTGAGAAGCTACGTACAGGATTCGGAGGAGCGTCTTCAAGAGCTGCGGGAAATGTACGAACAATGGGGATTTTTCCGTTCGACGATCGACAATTTGCAGATGGCTTTGTCCAAGGCGGATTTGTTGATTGCGAAGGAATATGCCAAAATGGTACAGAGCGATGAAGTGCGCAACCGGATCTTTGGCTGGATAGAGGAAGAATATGCTCTTACCTCATCCTTGATCCTGCAGATTACCGGCCAAGAAGAGATTTTGGATAATGTACCTGTTATCCAAGAATCGATCAGACTGCGCAACCCGTATGTTGACCCGCTAAGCTATATGCAAGTGGATCTGCTGACAGAGCTTCGCGGACTTCGGGAGAAGGACGAAGAAGACTCGGACTTGTTGCGTGAAGTGTTGTTGACGATAAATGGGATTGCAGCGGGTCTGAGAAATACAGGCTGATCAGCAACGAACAAGCTGCCGCCGGGCCATGAGGCCCGGTTTTTGGCGCTTCGTCGTACATACCTGGAAAGACCATTGTAATGAAAGCCATGAGCCGGTCACCGGGTCCCAGTGGCGGGCATTGCACTGCATACTACGAGCACGTCGTACAAATAAAAGAAAAACATAACCAAGGCTGGGAGGGACGGCGTTGGAAGGATTGGAGCCCAGATTGGCCAAGCTTGCGAGGAATGGCGACCGCGATGCGTTCCGCGAGCTGGTACAGCTATATAAAGACAGAATTTATCATCTCGCATATCGGATGCTTGGCAATGCGCAAGAGGCGGAGGATGTGGTTCAGGATACCTTTCTGCGCGTATACACGAATCTGGATCGTTATGATGATACACATAAATTTTCTACCTGGATTTATCGCATCGGGACGAACTTGTGCATTGACCGGCTTCGCAAGCGAAAGAGTACATTGAGTCTGGATGCGGAAAGCTCGGAAGGAGAGGGGATAGACGGTCATGATATGCTGTCATCCCCCGATCCGCTGCCAGAGCAGCAGCTGGTGTTGTCCGAGACGCAGCAGGTTATCCGGGATGCGATTGAGAAGCTGCCCGCGAAATACAAATCCATTGTGATATTGCGTTATTTGCATGACATGTCCTTGCAGGAAATTAGCGATGTGCTGAATATGCCAATCACTACCATTAAGACGCGGGTACATCGGGGTAGGGAAGCGCTTCGAAAAAAATTAGATCACCAGCATTTTTTTTGAAACATAATTCGAAGTGGCACGTATCGTATAACACAAGCAATCTAACCTCGGTTATCCGGGAAAGGGGAACCCTGTCGTGAAATGCAATGAAGCGATCACTTTCATTCATGAATATATGGACGGAGATTTGGACGCGCAGGGGCGTATGGACCTCCGACAACACTTGGTGGATTGTGCAGCTTGCCGGCAGCGAATGGACCAATACACACGTACAACAGCGCTGATCCGCTCGATGCCCCGTTCACCTGTCCCGGATTATCTGGTGGACTCGGTTATGCAAGCACTGCCCGGTACACGGAAACGCCAGGTTTGGACCCGATGGGTGCGCCAGCATCCGGCTGTGACGGCAGCGGTACTGTTCATTGCAGTCATGCTGTTGAGTCTTGTCTCGATGTGGGACAGCGACACACGGCTTATGGTTAAGGGGGATGATCTCGATCAGTTGATCATTACCAAGAATCAGGTCATCGTTCCGGCCGGACATGTCATTAACGGCGATCTGTATGTAGAAAATGGAGAACTGGTCGTGGAAGGTCAAGTGAATGGGAATTTGGTTGTCGTGGACGGACGTTTGAATCTAGCTTCTACTGCTTTGATCTCAGGCGAGCATTCCGAAATCAACAAAGCCATCGATTGGCTATGGTTCAAGATGGGCGAATGGGTCGAAGCGGTTACGCCTTAGCAGGCAAACACGTATGGAAGGAGCCTCACTTGCTGCATTAGCGGGAGAGGCTTTTTTTTCTATCCGGCAAAGCGGGAAGCGACGGCCTGCGAAGATCATGTCCACTCGCTCTGGGCACCGCTTCGCGTGGTCCGTTCGGAGTACCTGATCTCCTCCAGGCATGTCATCTTTGTAAGGAATATGATAAAATATAGCTATTGTCACAACATAGGGATATGCGCAAAGAATTTACCGGTGAATAGGGGTGGGCTGATGGGGATTTTTGAAGACATGAAAATTACAGACATAATCGACATTCTCATCGTCAGCTACATCATGTACCGGTTGATCCTGGTAGTCAAGGGCACCCGAGCGGTTCAGCTGCTGAAAGGCATCATGATCATCATGATTACATGGGCCGTAAGCGTGTGGTTCAATTTGGACACCCTCAAATGGCTAATGAACCAGATGATTACAGTGGGCGTCTTGGCCGTTATTGTCATCTTTCAGCCGGAGCTCCGCAGAGCATTGGAGCAGTTGGGTCGCGGCAAGCTGTTTTTGCGAACGGTCAACGAGGATGATCAGGAATTTAATCAGCGCATAGGTGAAGTGATTAAGGCCGTTAATTATTTAGCAAAGCGAAAAATTGGGGCGTTAATTGTCTTTGAGCGAAGTACCGGTCTGAACGATTATACGGAATCAGGGATTCAGCTGAACGCGCAGATCAGCTCCGAGCTGCTCATCAACATGTTCACACCGAATACGCCCCTGCATGACGGGGCTGTCATTATTAAGCAGAACACGATTGCAGCGGGAGGCTGCTACTTGCCCCTCTCGGAAAATCCTTTTATCTCCAAAGAGCTTGGTACGCGGCACAGGGCAGCGATCGGGATGAGCGAGGTTTCCGACGCGATATGCATTGTCGTGTCCGAGGAAACCGGGCAAATCTCACTGGCCATGAATGGACAAGTTGTGCGCGATATTACGGAGGAATCCTTAATTTCCAAGCTGTTTGCTGATTTGCGCCCGCAGACGAAGGAACGCGGCTCTTTCTGGAGAAGAAAGGGAGGGCAGGCGAATGGATAAGTGGTTTGACAACAAGAATGTCATTCGCGTCATTGCGCTCGTGATCGGTGTTTTGCTCTGGGTCGTTGTCCATCTGGACGAGGAAGTGACACCGGATCGCAAGATGACTATGCCTGTCTATAATGAAAAAGTGATAACGGATGTTTCCATCAAGCGGGTTGGACTGGATACTTCACAGTATCATTTCGTCTCCATGGAACCGGAAACGGTAAGGGTTACGGTTCGCGGTCCGGCACAGGCTGTGGATGGCCAATTCAAGGAAGGGACCGTTATTGCGGATTTGTCCAATGCCAGGGCCGGCACCCAGACGATTGCACTGGAGAGTGCAGGATTTCCGGAGGGCTTCCAGGTCACGATTACGCCGCTTCTGGTAAAAGTGGTGATCGAGGAAATTCAGAGCAAGGAGGTGCCGGTTGCTGTAGAGGTAAGAGGTCAGCCCGAGGAAGGCTTCACTGCCGGTACAGCGGTGACGACGCCAAGTCGGGTGTATGTGACGGCGCCGCAAAGCCAACTGAACAGAATAGCCAGCGCGCGGGTGAGCGTAGATATTAGCGGACGAAGCTCGGCCTTGAACGGCGATTATAAGGTGGAAGCTGTGACGGCCAACGGAGAAGTCGTCCAAGCCGCCATTCAGCCGGCCATCGTCAATGTGGAGGTGCCCATTACAAGCCCATTCACAACCGTGCCGCTGCAATTATTGTTCAGCGGGCAGCCGCCAGCGGGATATGCGGTAGCTTCTTACAAGATGAGCGTTAATGAAGTGACACTCTATGGCGCCCAAGATGTGTTGGATCCGTACGAATTCTACGAAGGACCGACGCTGGACTTGAGCCGCCTGACCTCAAGCACGTCGTATACATTGAATATCCCGGCGCGGGAGGGCATCGAGCAGGTGCTGCCCAACACGGTGAATGTGGAAATTGAGATTGTCGCATCGGTGACACGCACATTGTCTGCGCTGCCGATCACCATTATCGGAGATAATGAACAATACATTACCCGATTCGTCGATCTGGAGGACGACCGCCTGGATGTAACTGTAGAAGGAGCGCCGGAGCTCGTGGGCAACTTGACTGCGGAGAACGTACAGCTTGTTATCGATGTAAGCAACCTGCCGGCCGGATCCCATGAAGTGCCGCTGCGAGGGAACCTCCCCTCTTTCATCAAGTTTGGCGCGAATTTCCCCTCCACGGTTGCGATAGAGATCGTGCCCCGCGATGCGGAGGAAACGGGAGGAAGCATCGATCCGGGAGAAGCGGGGCCGGTTGATGGGGAGAATGTGCCGGAAGAGGAGGAGCCGGAGACGGATCCGCCTGTTGATGCCGATTCCGGACAAGAAGATAGAAGCAACAGAAGCGGGTCCGTCCCACCACCGGGTACGGACCATACAGGTACTGGCGCCGATGCGGTTGCTGAAGTCTCTGTGCAAGAAGCTGCCCGGAAGCAGGCAGCGGAAGGAGCAGAGCGGGCTCCAGAGCGAGCGGCGTCCACCTTTGTACCGCAGCGAGCGAACCAGCCGGAGGCATTCCGCCGTTAGGAAGTCACCATTCCTTGGGCGCTTGCGTACCGTGTAAGAAGCAAAAACAGAAACAAATGGGGAAAGGAAGACGAATAGGAATGGGGAAATATTTTGGCACTGACGGAGTGCGGGGCGTAGCGAACCAGGAGCTTTCGCCCGAACTGGCATTCAAGATTGGACGCTGCGGCGGCTATGTGCTGGCCGGCCATACAGAAAGACCGAAGGTCGTGATCGGCTTGGATACACGAATCTCGGGGCCGATGCTGGAGTCCGCCTTGATCGCGGGCTTGCTTTCCATCGGCGCGGATGTCATTCGGCTCGGGGTCGTCACGACGCCTACCGTCGCTTATTTGACAAGGGAACTCGGAGCGGCAGCAGGGGTGATGATTTCTGCGTCGCACAATCCGGTTGGCGATAACGGCATCAAGTTTTTTGGCAGTGACGGATTTAAGCTGCTCGATGAAACGGAGGCCGAGATTGAGAGGCTGATGGACGCGGAAGTGGATACGCTGCCGCGGCCGATTGGCGCAGCGATGGGCACAGTGCAAACGGACGAACAAGCGAAATATCGCTATATAGACTTTTTGAAGACTACGGTCAAGCAGCGGTTCGATGGCATGAAGATCGTACTGGATTGTGCGCATGGTGCAGCCTATGAGCTGGCGCCGAAGATATTCCGCGAGCTGGGCGCTGAAGTTTGGACCATTGGCGCCGAGCCGACTGGCTTGAATATCAATGAACGCTGCGGTTCCACGCATCCGGAGCGGTTGAAGGAAGAAGTGCTCAATCGCAAGGCTGACTTGGGACTGGCCTTTGACGGAGATGCAGACCGCTTGATTGCCATTGATGAGAACGGTGAAGAAGTGGATGGCGACTTTATACTTTGTATATGCGGCGATGCCATGAATCGGAACGGTCAGTTGAAGGAACAGACCATCGTGACTACCGTCATGAGCAACATCGGCTTCTTCAAGGGCATTGAGCCGCTTGGCATGAAGGCGCTGCAGACAGCGGTTGGAGATCGCTATGTGATGGAAGCGATGCGCAAGGGCGGATTCAACCTTGGCGGCGAGCAGTCGGGCCATGTCATCTTCCTGGATTACAACACGACAGGGGACGGCATTCTGACAGCGATCCAATTGGTGGATACGTTGAAGCAGTCCGGCAAGTCGCTTGGCGCTTCCAAGCAATTGATGACCAAATATCCGCAAGTGCTCGTTAATGTGAAGGGCGTGGACAAATCCCGCCTGGAGGAGGACGAGAACGTCATGGAGGCCATTGCCAAGGTGGAGGAGCAGTTGGGCGACAACGGCCGGGTGCTCGTCCGTCCTTCCGGCACCGAACCGGTTGTGCGAGTGATGGCCGAAGGCCCGAAGAAGGAAGAGATTGAGCAGTATGTGGAACAAATTGCATCGGTCATACGCGAACGGTTGGCTCTGTAAGCGATAATCAGGTTTTGCCGGGCAGACTGGCTGACAGCCAGCGGATTGGCCTGCATGCATAATAGGAGCAGCGCGATTCTCCAGGAGGGGATGGGCGCTGCTCCTTGTTTATGCCGCCAATGAGCGGGATGTCGGTCGGAGGTGTTTCGCGATTATTTCCACAAAGAAATGCCGAAGATATGAATGGTGGACAAGTCAGGCAAATGCAGGCGGACAGGCGTATTGCGCGTGCGGAACGATTTTTTCTTGGCATACATGTACGTTTCGGCAGCTTGCTTCCCCTTGCCCAACCGCATGACGTTGGAGCGCCAAGCGATGATTTCACCGTCGACGGGGGTATAGGTCCACCAGTCCGAGAATCCGAATGGCAGATCTTCAGACGATCCATCTGCGAACTCAACGGTCAGGCTTTCTCTGTAGCTGCCGAACTCACAGCAGCCGAGCAGCATCAATCCTTGGAATTCGCCGTCCGGCAAATCGATCGCTTGTCCCTGGCACACGAGATTGTCGCGGTCATCGAGTGCGAGAGCGGGGAAGGCAAAGAGCATATCGGCAACGCGCAGTGTTCCTTCCGGGGCTCCTTCTCTTGAGAAATAATAGCCCTCCGAGTCGAAATTGGCGGTTCCTGCATCATTCTCGATGGCTCGTGTGTGGAAATAAGGGACGAGATCCACTGGAACGATTTCCTTCACGGCCACTTCTTCGTGATGAACTGCAGCGGCAACCTCCCGCTGATTGAACGCGCGTTCATCATGGCCTAATTGATTGTGAAGAATCTCAAGCGCCTCTATCTCTGCTTCGCTGGCCTCCGCAATCTTCGCCATTAATCCGCGAATGACTGTTTCCTGGCTGGCCGTGCCGCCTTCCTCCTGCTTGGCCAAGTTGTTGAGCTTGGTCAGATGACCGATGATGATCATCCAGCGGTTGGCCAAGAGCTCGAAGACATCCGCAGTCCCGTATAGAGAAGGGCTGTCTGCGTGCACGGCCAAGTAGCGCAGCATATGGCTATAGTTTCGGCGCGAGGTATTCAGGGCTGCATGCCGGAGGAACAGCAAGCTGTCCCCGAAAGTGGCGCAGCCCTTCGTTTCATCTTCCATACGGATAGCAGGCAAAGCTTCTGCCAGAGCCAGCATGGCGGCGGCCGATTTGCCGCGCAGCTCCTCCTTGACAATATCGCGCAAGGCAGCTTTCATGAAGACGCCATCCGCTGCTTTCGTTGCGACAGGCGTACAGGTGATGCACCGGTCAAAGCCTTGGGCAAACAGATCATAGGGCAGCAGGCTTCTACCCCGTTCGAAGAAGGGATCAATGCAATAGAGCCCCTTTGTGTCCGGCTCGCAGCCTGTAACTATCATCAGGTGGTGGGTGGCATGGCGGACGCCGAAATTGGGGTCCCCCGGATTATAATAGTCGTCTTGCGCCAGAATGACGGGGTTGCCTGCTTCAAGCTGGCCCTTGATCAGAGAAAAGGCTTCCTCGGGGGAAATGTGCTGGTGCATGCGCATGCGCAAGCCGTGGAACGTTTCCATCAAGGGGAATACTGTTTGGAAGTCTACCTGCATCCTCGCCCCAATGGTCGGCATCTCTGGACTTGCCGGGTGAAAGGCAAACTTCAAGCCGTCGGCATGCATCATACGGCAGCTTCGATTGTACCAGCCGCTTACCGTCTCCATTACGTCATCAAAACAATTCCCTCCGCTTTTTTTGATCTGCACATGTAAGTCTATCAAGCTTTCCCCGCCTTTCTTCAGCTCATTCGAATGACATCCATCGACCATAAAGTTGTCGTAATAATTCGAAATCTATTACTATCATAGTCAATTCGACAGAAATCGTCCAGTGATGGCATGCAACAGGATGTAGCATCTATGGGTGACAGGGAAAAGATCGTAGAATGTTGTTGCACATCCCGCTCAATTTGAATAAGATGAGTATATGTATTCGAGGACAGAAAGGAGGGGCGGGACTTAATCTGCAGCAAAAGCGCCAGAACTTTCATGGATCATGCAGCATGACGGACGATAGAGGTCTTCATCGATGTATGCGCTCGTGGAAGTTGACGAGGTAGAGGTGTTCGAATGATTCGGCGGGGACCTCTCGGTCACACATCCTGACCGCAAGCTGGAATCAAAACGGCTGGGCGACCGGCCCGACAAAGTTCCGGCGGGATGTTGGGGAAATGACATGATTTTTTTCTATTGAATCATTGGATGTTTGGCAATTAGCTTTTTGAATGCGAACTATGCGGAGAGCGTTCAAAAAGTAAGTTTGGTTTCTTATGCTTGCATAAGCCATGGAGCGCTCTCCTGCATCATTGGAGGGTATAAATAGAATGTGTGGAATCGTTGGATATATCGGGAAGAGAGATTCTCAAGACATATTGATTAACGGGTTGAAAAAGCTGGAGTACCGCGGTTATGATTCGGCGGGGATCGCCGTGCAAACGGCTGGTGGTTTGGCTATACGCAAGGCTAAAGGACGTCTGGCTGTGTTGGAGTCTGCTTTGACAGATTCGCCGCTACAAGGCAATGCCGGGATCGGTCATACGCGCTGGGCGACACATGGGAAACCATCGGATGAGAATTCGCACCCGCATGCGGACAACAGCAAGAAGTTTTCCGTCGTGCATAACGGCATTATCGAGAATTATTTGACCTTGAAGGAAGAACTCGCTGCGAAGGGCGCTGTTTTTCAATCCGAGACGGATACGGAAGTCATTGCGCATCTTATTGCCGATTGCTATGAAGGCGATCTGGTCGAGTCCGTTCGCAAGGCCGTGAAGAAAATGCGCGGCGCCTACGCGCTTGCCGTTATGAGCGAGCATGAGCCGGATAAATTGGTGGCCGTACGTCTGGCCAGTCCATTGATTATCGGCGTTGGCGACGGCGAGAACTATATCGGGTCGGATATTCCCGCAATTTTGGAGCATACACGCGACGTATATATCCTGAACGACGGAGAAATGGCCGTTCTGACAAAAAGCGGCGTTGCCCTGAGTTCAGTCGACGGCAATAGCATTTCCCGGGAAATGCTGCGTGTCGAATGGGATCTGGTCACTGCAGAAAAAGCCGGATACGATCATTTCATGCTCAAGGAAATATACGAGCAGCCGAAGGCATACCGCGACACGATGGGCAGCCGAATCAGCCCGGACGGCAAGCAATTTGTTTTGAATGAACTGAACATGTCGGCGGATGATCTTCGCGGCATTCAGAACATTCATATCGTAGCCTGCGGTACCGCATACCACGCAGGCCTGGTCGGAAAGAACGTCATCGAGAAGCTGGTGCGCATTCCGGTAGAAACCGATGTCGCCAGCGAATATCGCTACCGTTCACCCATTATTACACCGAACACGCTGGTCATTGTCGTCAGCCAGTCCGGTGAAACGGCGGATACGCTCGCCGCATTGAGGGAAGCGAAAAATCAGGGCGCGCGCGTTGTAGCGATTACGAATGTCGTGGGCAGCTCTGTTGCTCGCGAAGCAGACGATACGATCGTTACCTGGGCAGGTCCGGAAATCGCTGTCGCCTCGACGAAGGCGTACACCTCACAGCTTATTGCCTTTTACCTGCTGGGCGGTTATATGGCGCAGCAGTTGGGCAAGCTGAACGAGACGCAAACAACGGAGCTTATCCAAGCGATGCAGCAGCTGCCGGATCAAGTGGAAGCGCTGCTGAAGCAAGCTGACAAGGTTAAGCAATTCGCGGAAGCCATTGCGAAGCATCCGAGCTTATTCTTCATCGGTCGAGGTTTGGATTATGCTGTCGCCTTGGAAGGCTCCCTGAAGCTCAAGGAAATTTCCTATATTCATTCTGAAGCGTATGCGGCCGGTGAACTGAAGCACGGCACATTGGCACTGATCGAGGATGATGTGCCGGTCATCGCGCTGGCTACGCAGGAAGAGCTGCTGGAGAAGACGATCAGCAACATCAAGGAGGTAGCCGCTCGCGGCGCGCATGTGCTCGGCCTCTGCTTCGAGGGATACGAAGAAGAATTCGGCAAGTCGGTAGATGAGATTCTCTCCATCCCGCGTACATTGCCGCTTCTGACCCCGGCACTGTCGGTTATCCCGCTGCAGCTGCTGGCTTACTACGCTTCGCTCGCACTTGGACACGACGTCGACAAGCCGCGGAATTTGGCGAAAAGTGTGACCGTTGAGTAAGATAGGGGTATCGCTAAGCGATTAAACCCAAGATCTAGTGAGCATGTTCAAATCGTTTGAGCAAGGATAGGATTGAGGTCGAGCAAATTCAGGATGTTCCTGACATGTGCTCGACTTTTCTTTTTTTGTGGCAATGGTTCCGGTTACTTGGCGGCAATGGGGACTCAGGCCAAGGGACCTTCAGGAATTTCGAATATCGTCCTATGTAACATTCAGTTGCATAGCGTCCCGGTACACATTTGAAACAGAAGAGCGCGTTGCCAAGCCAGGTAGGTTATCTGAATCTGTCGCCTATGCGACTTGCCTGCTGCGTTGAGCCGAGGCTAGCAGCGGCTCATGCTGCGGGCATACAACTGTGTCTGAAGCCGCACCGAGCAAGCAGCTCATCGTGGATTCCTTGCTCCGCGAATGCCGCGTTGTACGTCTATGTGTATGTTGATAGGACTTGTAAGTATAACGGTTATATACTACTATAGGACTACGACTGGATAACTACCTTGGCCTATCATCAAGACCAAGTTGTTTGATAATTCCGGTTCTATATAACTTATTTTCTATTACATAGCAGCAATCGGGAGGTCTTCGTATGATTCAACTGGATGAGCAAAGAATGACCCAACTTGAGTATATTGGGTTAACCGAGGAAGATTTAGGCTATCTAAGTCGGCAAAGGCAGCACTTTGAGGCAATAACGGACAAGGTTGTCGATCAACTATACGATAAAATTTATGCGCAGCCAGAATTAGCGAAGATTATCGATTCGAATAGTACGATAGAACGGTTGAAAGAGACGCAGCGTTGGTATTTCATGACGATGGTGGACGGAAAAATCGATATGGAGTTCATAGAAAGACGGCTCTATATTGGAAAGCTTCACTCGCGCATTGGCTTAACAACGGAGTGGTATTTAGGCACCTACATGCTCTATTTGGACATTGCAGTTCAAAATCTTCAAAAAGTTGCTCCGGACAATTGGATGACGATTATATTATCCTTGTCCAAAATGTTTAATCTAGACTCGCAATTGGTTTTGGAAGCTTATGAGCACGATGAAAAACAGAAGATACAAGTGTTGTATGAGGAAAGGAAAGAAACGTTAGCCAAAGTGAACAGGGCAGTTCAGGAGCTTGCCTCGATGATGGTCGAGCTGAGCGGCAGCAGCCAGTCCGTTGCAGATTCTGCCATCCAGACGGCGGAATTGCAGGATAAGGCGCACGAGAAAGTGAATAAGCTGCATACCAAGATCGGTGAGATCAGCCAAGTCGGTTCGATCTTGCAAGAAATTTCGGATCAAACCCATCTGCTTGGATTAAATGCAGCGATCGAGGCAGCGCATGCGGGAGAACATGGAAGAGGGTTCGGGGTAGTGGCGGATGAGATTCGAAAATTGGCAGCTAATTCCAAGGGTTCGCTGGAAGTGATTAAGGCTACGCTGCAAGAGATTTCGGAGGAATTGCGTGAAGTGATGAAGGATTCAGAGGTGACTTCGGCGCTTGCAAGGGAACAAGCGGCCAGTTCTGAGGAGCTCTCGTCGTTCGTGAATATGATTGAGACAGTGACCAATGAACTGGAAGGCATTCGATAATTCCGTTGCATGATCATGCATTCAAAGCTGGCGTTGCCAATAGATTTTTTTGCCGTATAGATAACGGATGGGGTGGCAACATAAAAGCGGCATAAGCTGCGAAGCTTGCGGCAAATGCGAATTGACCATCGGATGCATGGATAACGGACAGGGGGCGAACAAATGATGGCGGACAAACGACCAGACACCAAGCAGCCCGATCAGCTCGAAGTCGAACAAGCGAATATCCAAGAGGTGGATCTTTCGACTGCTCACCCGGACGGGGAGGATACCCGTGTTCATTCAGAGGAATTGCGTTACGAGAACGCAGACACGTTGTACGAATAATAACGGGCAAACTTCAACATGCCTGTCATAACTGGCGGAATGCTATTCGGAAAAAGCCGAGTGAATTCGGGTTAATACACCTGATTTCCTCGGCTTTTTCGTTGCGCACAATCATCGCCAAAAAGTGGAACAGTCGGCTTTATCCATCATATTGAACGCGATCATGCCCTCAAGCAGGGAATAATCAACCGGCTGTTCCCAATGGATACGGATCAGCTCCTTGGTGTGATCATAGCCAGCTTTCGCAATTTCTTCAGCAAATCGATCAATCCCTGCCCTTTCCGGGGCAACAGCCAGATGTTGCTTGGCTACACTAAAGCCAATGATATATGTACCGTGATCGGTGAACATCGGCTGCTTCCACTTTATCTCGGGAACTAAAGCGGGGAATGTCGTAGCGATCCAAGTCAATACCTCTTCCGTTCGCGCCCGATGCTGCGGGTTGTCGATACGCGCCAAAAAGTCTGTGAACACTTCCATGTATGCCCCTCCTTATTTCCAACTATATAATTTACGACCTGTATAGTCAAAATAGCTCACCGCCATTTCTTTTCTCTTCGTGCAGGTTGAAAAATAACCTTTACAAATTCACAGTTCTATTGCATAATACATGATATATAACATATGATATGTATCAAGTGAACGATATAAGGAGGGTGAACATGCCGCCTAAGAAGAAGTTCTCCAAAGAGCAAATCATTGATGCAGCTTTTGAAATCGCAAAGGTGGAAGGCATAGATCACATTACGATCAGAAAAGTCGCCGATCAGTTGGAAAGCTCGATTGCCCCGATTTATGTCAACTTTAAGGATGTGGAAGAGCTTAAGAGAGAGGTCGTAAAAAAAATTGTGGCGTTAAGCCACCAGTTGTTACTCGAGCAGGATACGGGCAATCCGTTCCACGATATTGGCGTGGCGAGTCTGCGTTTTGCCAAGGAGTACAGTGTGCTGTTTCGCGACTTCATCATGAAGCAAAACGATTATTTGGAAACGTACGATCAGGATTTGGGCAACGACTTGATTGAGATAATGAAGAAGGATTCCGATCTGGGAGGCTTCACTACGGAAGAGTTGTCGATCATTTTGTTGAAAATGAGGGTGTTCTCGGCGGGACTTTCCGTTATGGTTGCCAATGGCTTGCTGCCGGAGGAATTTGGCGAGGAAAGAGGAGTAGAGCTTCTGGATAGTACAGCAGAAGATGTGATCATTGCTGCCCGTCATCGAAAGAAGGATGAATAATGCCAACGAATAAAGAGGAGAACCGAATGATGAAATTACTTAAAATGACGCTTATCGCCAGCTTGTTCATGAGCATCACCTCGTTTCTAGGAAATTCGATGGTTGCTGCCAGTTCCATGGATTCCGCGGAAGTAGAACAGTTCGTGGACCAAATGATGAAGGAGCGCATGGAGGAGCTCCGTATTCCCAATGCCGCGGTTTCGGTAGTTGCCAATGGGGAGACCATCGTTTCGAAAGGATACGGCTTGGCCGATATGGATGAGTCCAGGCAAGTTGACGCGGAGACAACGCTATTTCGGCTCGGCTCCATTTCCAAGCTATTCACTTGGACGGCGGTCATGCAGTTGGCAGAACAAGGAAAGGTTGATTTGAGCGCAGATGTGAACACTTATCTCGATTTTGAGATCCCTTCCCGGACCAAGACTGCAGGGGAATCGGAACCGATTACGCTCACGCATTTGCTGACGCACACGCCCGGATTCGAAGATTATTCCGAGACGTTATACCGGCTTTCGGAGGCCGATACACGATCATTGCACGAATATGTGCAAGGGGAAATGCCTGCACGCATCTTTCCGCCCGGTTACGTATCGGCCTACTCCAATTACGGTACGGCCTTGGCGGGATACATTGTCGAGCAAGTGTCCGGTATGCCTTTTGCCGATTATGTAGAACAGCATATCTTCGCCCCCTTGGGCATGGAATACAGCACGTTCCGGCAGCCGATTCCTGAGGATTTGGCCGGACATATGGCCCAAGCTTATCGCTATGTGGATGGAGAGTATCGGGAGGGCGCGTTTGAATTCTTGCCTGGACCTGCCGGCAGCATGAGCAGTACAGCTGGCGATCTGGCCCGGTTCATGCTGGCCCATCTCCAAGGAGGAAGCTTGGACGGTGAAACCATCTTGGCGGAAGATACGGTGCGGTTGATGCACAGCCAACTGTTTGCCCATTCGCCCCATTTGGATGGTATGGCTCACGGTTTCATAGAGAGGACAGTCAATGGGCAGCGGGTTCTCTTTCATCCCGGGAGCACGATGCTGTTCGATGCCGGATTGTACCTTGTGCCGAGCGAAAATGTCGGTCTGTTTATCGCCTATAGCGGAGGCAACTACTTCGCACATACAGAAATTTTCCAAGCTTTCATGGATCGTTACTTTCCAGCTAGTCCCGTAATGGAGGGAGCATCAGAAAATGTGCCGGCAGAGGGGACGATGGAACGTTCCAGATCATTGGTTGGGGAATATCATCAGAACCGGCGAAATTGGACGACATCAGAGAAATTTATTAGTCTGACAATGGGCATGATTCATGTTGATCTGGACGAAGAAGGGCATTTGCTGGTCTCGCATATGGGTGAAACCAGCCGCTTCGTTGAAGTGGAGCCGAATGTGTATCACAATCTGGACCGGGGGGAAGCGAAGGATCCTTTTGGCGATTTCGGCACGATTGTGTTTGGGAAGGACCCAGCAGGCAGCATGATGCTTATGGCAGACGGGCCGATGACGTACTCGAAGGTTCCTTGGTACAGCACTAGCGGCTTCACCTTCTCTATGCTGATCCTGACACTTGTTTTTGTTATCGGGTCTCTTGTCTATAGCGGCATTGCATCCGGAATACGGCTTGTTAGACGCCGCAGAAAGCAGCATCAGCCTATCCTGGCTGTCACTGCAAGGGGTGCGGCTGCAGTCTATGGTCTACTGGCTGTTGGATTTGTGTCGGGAATCATAGTGACTAGCGAATTCGATCCTGTCTATGGCCTGCCGAAAGCTTACTTCGGCGTCGTACCCGCATGGGCGCCTGTGATAGATTTTCTTCCCGTATTGATGGTTTTAGTAGGAGCGGCCTTAGTGCTCTTCACTGTGCTTGCCTGGAAGAAAGGGTATTGGAGACGGGGCGGTCGCATTCATTACACACTTTATACGGCGGCCACCGTGGTCCTGCTGTGGATATTCAGTTATTGGAATTTGCTTATGATCTTTTGAGGTATGGCAATATAACCGAGCAGATGGAGGATAATTTCCTGCCACTTGCTCGGTTTTTGTATTGAACTGAATTTATAAACCCCCAGTCCATTTTGAAGTGGACCTGGGGGTTTCGTCTTTTCGCTATTCCGTAGGTATTATAGCTGTTCAAGAATTTAAAGAGGCAGGAGCTTAACTGTTGGAACGCTCGCCAATTGCTCGACCATGTCGTTCCATGCCTGAGGCTTGTTCGGGAGAACCGCGTAATAACGGCGCAGAAACTGGACGATCAGATCGGTTTCCAATTCGTTCTTGTTCTCATCCGAAGGAAGGAAACAGAGATCCAGTCCCGTGACCGCTTCGCCATCATTATTCCAGGAAGGATGGACATAAGGGAAATCCAGCCGCTTATAGCCAAGATGGGACAATACCTCGCGGCGGACATACGGGTCCATTGGTTTTACGCCGCCAAACTCATAATGGTCTACCCGATAAGGGTCATAAATTTCAGCAAACATGCCGTACATCTTCTTCCCGTTTGCCTCAGCCAATTTGTTCAAATCCTCGGCCCTTCTCTGAGCCAAGAAACGGCCAATGCCCAGTCCTGCTTGGCCAATGATGGTGAAATCTGTCATAGCTACATGGAAATCTTCATAATAACGGTACTCTGTCGCACCTACAACTTCCCCTTCATGAACCGCAACGAATACGCGAATGCCGGGGTCCTCCAGGGGTTCCTTCCAAAGGTCAAAGGCCAGTACCTCTTCGGGAGGAAATACGTTCTGCATCAGTTGATGCATTTTTTTGAATAACGGATCCTCAATACTTGTAATTCTATGGTATTCCATCAGAACATCCCCCTTGTTTGAGCTTCTTTCCGTGCAAAAATCATTTCAAATCGAGATCAAACGTCACCATCATATCATGATTAAGCTCTCCTATCCACAAGTATACCCGTTGGCGGGAAAGGACTCGTTAGGAATCGGGTAAGATTGCAGAAGCTGGTTTCGGGATCATGGAGCACCGTTTCTACCGCCATCATCGTCACTCGTTGCCCGGTTGACCAACGATCTCTACGAGAAAATCGCCGTAAGAGCTCCTTGCGGACTGAATATGCATGCCCGAATCTTGTACGAGCTGTAGCGGGAGACGGTTCCCATAACAACCGACAATTTCAGCGTTTTTTTTCGCTCTTTTATCCTGCAGCTTCCCCAGTACAGGCCAGCGGCTTTTCCCATGCTCGAACAAGAGGATGCTCCCGCCAGGTTTGCAGACCCTTTGCATTTCCTTCAATGCCTGAGCGGGGTCGGGGAAGGTGCATGTGGCAAGGGTAGAGACTACCGTATCAAATTGATCCGTTTCGAAGGGCAACTGTTCCGCATTTCCTTCTGTCAAGCGGATTGGCAGGGGAGCGCTTCTGCTTTCTTTTTAGCTTCAGCCAGCATGTCGGAACTGTAGTCCAACCCTGTTACGATGCACCCCTCCGGGTAATAGGGCAGATTTCTTCCGGTTCCCACGGCCACTTCTAATACATATCCAGACGCATGCTTCAATAATCGCTGCCGTCTTTTTTTGAAAAACAATTGCTCCGGTATTTTTTCGTACTGATCCAAGAATTTGGCGTATTTCATGTATTTATAGCGGATTTCCTCGTTCGTATACATGCTTTCACTTCCTTCCCGACCAAATTGCTATCTGCAAGGACTTCAGTATATTTACGCATATGGTTTGAATCAGTTCCCTGATTAATGCCCATGTTTAAGGCGAATTCCCAAGAGGCTTTCATGTATTCATGCGGATTGTGTAGAAAGCCGATATCAGGGACCGCAGCTTCTTCGTTCCCAAGTCCCCACCAGTACTTGACATTATGCGGCTCCTCGAAGCCATGACTTCTGCGCAGATCTCCTTGGTACTATAGACAGTAACTGTAGCTAGGGCATTAAGTTTCGCCCACTCTCGAACTGGCTTGCATTTGGTAACGCCCTTATCCAGGCCTGCAGCCTTCCGCCCTTTGAGTGCTATGAATTCAAAAGGCCCAAGCTCCATCCTGAACCAATGTCCGGCAATGCGTCCTTCCAAGCCGGCTGCGCGATTTGTCGAAAAAAATACTGGTTTTCCGTGCTTGAAGCAGACTCGCTTGCTCTTACGAGTCATCATTCCTACCTTTTACTCTATCGGATATCTCCAATTTTCCACAAAGTGATCTACCGCTGCCTGCTCAATTGCCAACCCTTCCGTATAACGCTCCATAAACAAGGCAAAGCCATTCACATCTGCGCTGTCAGGATAAACCACTTGCCCTTCTTTATCATTGAATACTTTAGTATCAAGGTAATCAGCCAAGTCCTCGTGCTGATCCTTATTAACCATATAGGACGCCATAACGGCCATCCCCCATGCACCGCCTTCACCGGCCGTAGCCATGACGGAAACAGGAACATTCAGTGCTGCGGCACATATTTTTTGACCTACTAGAGGCGTTTTGAACAATCCGCCATGCGCCAAAATATGATCAATCGTTACATGTTCCTTCTTTGTCAAAATATCCATTCCCAGCCTTAGCGCAGCAAACGCGGAAAACAGATGAACTCTCATAAAGTTAGCCAGATTAAAGCGGCTTTCCGGAGAACGGACGAACAGCGGACGACCCTTCGCAAGCCCGGTAATGTTCTCGCCTGAATAGTAGCCGTAGCTCAACAAACCGCCGCCATCTGCGTCTGCCTCCAGAGCTTTGTTGAACAAGACGCTGAATAATTGGTTCATATCCGGTTTCAACCCCATTGCTTCATAACATTCGCGGAACAAGCCAAGCCATGCATTAATATCGCTGGAGCAGTTATTAGCAAGAACCATGCCGACAGGACTGCCATCAGGCGTAGTCACGATGTCAATCTCAGGGTACACCGTGGATAAATCTTCCTCGAGTACAAACATGGCAAAAATTGACGTGCCTACGGAAATGTTGCCGGTGCGCTTTTTGACACTATTCGTAGCAACCATGCCTGTCCCGGCATCGCCTTCTGGAGGACATAACGGAATACCTGCTTGCAGACTGCCTGATGGATCTAACAGTCGGGCGCCAGCTTCATTGAGACAACCAGCATGTTCGCCTGCAGTATAAACTTTAGGAAGTATATCTATAAGATTCCACCGGTAGTCTTTATCGGCAATTAATTCAGAAAATTTTTCGATCATTTCTTCGTTATATTGCTGAGTAGATTTATCGATGGGGAACATGCCGGAGGCATCCCCTACACCGAGAGCCTTTCTGCCAGTCAACATCCAATGAATGTAACCCGACAAAGTCGTAATATAATCGATGTTAGTGACATGCTCTTCATCGTTCAAAATGGCTTGATACAAATGTGCGATGCTCCAGCGTTGAGGAATTTTAAACTGGAATGTTTCAGTTAACCTCGATGCAGCCTCACCTGTTGTGGCATTGCGCCATGTACGGAATGGAACCAACAGCTTCCCTGCATGATCAAGTGCAATATAGCCCTGCATCATAGCGGAACAACCGATTGATCCGATTTTTTGCAGTGTTACGCCATATTTCTTCTCGATCTCTTGCTTTAATTGGCGATAGGTTTCCTGCACCCCGTTAATCACTTCATGAAGATCGTAGGTCCAATAACCGTCTATCAATTGATTTTCCCATTCGTAACTGCTGGAACCGATTGTCTCAAATTTGCGATCAATAAGTACAGCTTTGATTCGTGTGGACCCCAATTCGATGCCAAGCGAGGTTTCACCCCTAATGATCGCTTGTTTCATATTATTATCCATGATGGCGCTCCTCTCTAATTTGAAATTGAATCGAATGTTGCGAATAGACCATGCTTTTTTCATTATGATGCTGATTGAAGCAGCTTAATAAATGCTCAACAGGAAGATAATCCCTTAATTTCACACTAAATGAACAAGTTTAACCTGTCAATAAAGGCCCCATGATAAGCAAGTCTGATTTACCCTAGCCCTAACCCCTCGTCAAATCCGAGCATAATGTTCATATTCTGAATAGCTGCCCCAGATGCGCCCTTTCCCAAATTATCAAATCTAGTAACAAGTAATCTATTACATCATTCATGAAGCCGAGGAAAATCCAGATGATTTGTGGATCACAGAACTGTGGGAGAGCAAGGAGGCGCACGCTGCGTCGCTGCAGAATGAACAAGTACGCGAGCTCATCAATCGCTGTCGTCCTCTTATCGCGGGAATCGATGGCATCCAGGTTCGACCGATTGGCGGGAAAGGGATTTAAAATGTAACTGGAGCTTAATAAGCAAAAAGCCGAGCAGATATGGGTTGATTCCCAACGTTTGCTCGGTTTCTTTCAGTTGTTTCGCTCCATTTACATTTATTACCCCATTACCACTAACTATGAAGCTAGCTCCTACTATTAATAGTAAACGGGTAATAACGGAGCCTCTACACGCTATTTTCGCCGAAATTTATTCCTTTACTACCCTTTATTAGTGGAAGGTGTATCAGAAATTGAGAATAGGAGGATGAACACTCGGAGTTCTGCCGAGGCAGGCGGGACGAGTGGACGCAGTGGTATTTGCCGCATCCGGACATCCGATTGAAGAATGATTTCACATACTTTTTGGTAAAATAGAGGTAACGTATAGGGAGGGGATTAGCTGAAATGAGCATACAAATGTCAGAGATCATCGAGCGTTCGTTGCAGGATCTACTCGGAGAACCTACGTTTTTGCCCGATTTGAGGGATGGCTATAGGGAGAAGGCGTTCAGATCGCTTGCTGCCATTCTGTCGACGCCTAACCATGTGCATAAGGCTTACCTCCGGGTTGTGCTGGAGAATGGGGAAGTCGTCCGTATTCCGGCATATCGCATCCAACACAATGATACACTGGGACCGTACAAGGGCGGGATAAGGTTCCATGAGTCGGTGAATGAGGATGAGGTCGTCAACCTGGCTGCGCTGATGACTCTGAAGAACGCGCTGCATGAGGTGCCGTTCGGCGGGGGCAAGGGCGGCGTCACGATAAACCCGCGGGATTATACTGTTCGGGAGCTGTATCAGATTTGCAAGAAATACGTGCGCTATTTCAGCGATGTCCTGGGACCGGACAAGGATATCCCCGCACCGGATGCGGGAACGGGGGAGCGGGAGATGGACTGGATGATGAGCGAGTACAAGAGCATCCGTCCAGGCAAGCCTTATCGGGGCAGCTTCACCGGGAAGAGTGTTATGAACGGAGGATCTCTGGGCAGACGGGAAGCGACCGGGAAGGGAGTGTACTTCACGCTCCGCTACTTCTTGCAGGATTACTTAACGGAACATCATCAATACTTGGCAGAATCCGAGAACCCGGTTGCGCAGACAGCGCTTGCTTATCGGGGCCGTACGTTGAAGCTGGCCGTACAGGGCTTCGGCAACGTCGGATCGGTCGCGGCATTGGAAGCTTACCATTGCGACCAATTGAACAATCAAGTGGTTGCAGTCAGCGACCGCAACGTAACGCTGTACAATCCGGAGGGACTTAGCATTCCTGCTCTGGTCCAATATACCTCGATGAATAAGGGGGATCTTCCTCAAACTGCGGAGGAGCTCTCTGCCGCAGGGGTGCAAGCCGAGATCTTAGAACGGGAGGCCGTGCTTTATTTGGATGTGGATGTGCTCGTTCTTGCCGCGCTGGAAAATCAAATTCGCGAAGACAATGTGGAGCGCGTCCGGGCAAAGGTATTGGTGGAAGGCGCGAATGCCCCGATATCCGAGGAAGCTGATGCGGAGCTTACGCGGCAGGGCTTCATAATCATCCCGGACATTCTGGCGAATGCCGGAGGGGTGATTGTCTCCTATCTGGAATGGCTGCAAGGCAGGGAGACGCAATTTTACAGTGAGGACGAGGTGTTCAAGCAGTTGCATGACAAGATGAGCGCGACAATGAAAACGGTGTATCCTGTTTTTATGGCAACGGGCAAGTCGCTGCGGCAAGTGTGCTATAATCAAGCGATCATAAAGCTGTCTGCGAATCTGTACCTGCAAGGGAAGCTGTTCTAAATGCGCGTATCCGAATGCATCTGGAGTGCCTATGCGTAAACTGCGAAATACCAAGGTTTTGGTTTGGCTGATCATCATAGCATGTCTCGTGCCGTTTCTGTTGTTATGGTTGTTCATTTCATTCATGAATGAAGCAGGCAGACCCTTTATTGGGTAAGTAAATAAGCTGCGATCACAGAAGAAGACGAGCGGTTAGTTGCTCGTTGTCTCGAGGTGGAGGGAACAAGTCAAGGAAAGACAGTGGAAGAAGCTTTGACCAATTTGCAGGAAGTTAAACGGTTAACGATAATCGAAGGCTGCCTCCGGGCCGCCTTTTCGATTTCTTAAGGGCAGATCGGATTTTGGAATTATTCATGTTAAGATGGGTAAAGGAGAAGGGGGTTAGGCTGCAGTGGAAGGAATAATGGTATGGTCAATCATTTATTGGGTTATCGTGATTGGGCTCATCGCTTTATTCGTAATATCCTTCACACTTTTTATCCGTAGATTATTTGTTAATCAAACGGTGAAAATGAACAAGATTGCAGAAATTGAAAAGAAACTTGACAACATCATAGAATTGCTCGAAAAGGATAGACAGCCTCGGTGAAAAATAAACAACAAACGTCGGGGGAACAGGGAGGACTAGGCAGGAGATAATGAGAACGATTAAATTCTCGCGGTGCCGATTGAGGGAGAGAAGTGCAAGAATGCGAAGCTTTAAGTTGAATTCATACCTTTAATCTAGGACAGCTCCGATAACGAAATGGCAGGGTTGTTCACGAAAAGGCTTGCAATTCTCATGCGTCGGGTGTATAGTAAAAATATCTTAAATTTAAGATATATGAATTCGAAGCATCGATGGGAGGCGGGGGGATGGACAATCGGAATCAATCGTTGAAGTTGTTTGTTGTACTTGCCAAAGCTTACAAGGTTGTGATGGAGCGGGCCGTGAAGGATATGAAGCAAAAAGGGTTGTCGGCTGCGGAGTTTAGCATTTTGGAGCTGCTTTATCATAAAGGGCAAACTTCTCTGCAGCGCATTAGCGAGCGAATCTTGGTCACAAGCGGAACGATCACCTACACCGTAGATAAGCTGGAGGCCAAAGGCTATTTGAAACGAGTGTCCTGCCCGAAGGATCGGCGAGTTACGTATGCCGAAATGACGGAGGCAGGAAAGGAATTGTTCGATCAGCTCTTCCCGGCTCATGCTGATACGATTGAATCTCTGATGGACGGCCTGACCTTGGAGGAAAAGGCAACAGCCACCGACTTACTGAAGAAGCTGGGGTATCACGCACAGAAGCATTAATTTTTTTGCCATTTATCTTGAAAAAAAGATATTTAATATAAAACTAACTGGAGGAATGGAATATGGAAGATCTGGGATTGTTGATTGTACGTCTTATTGTTGGCCTGGCCTTTGCGGCGCATGGCGCGCAAAAGCTGTTCGGTTGGTTTGGCGGCTACGGTCCGAAGGGTACCGGCGGTTGGTTCGAATCGATTGGCATTAAGCCCGGCGTGTTCGCGGCGGTTGCCGTAGGTATGGTGGAATTTTTCGGAGGCATATTATTTGCAGCAGGACTCTTCACTGTCGTGGTTGCGCTGCTGCTCGCTGTGACTATGGTTGTCGCGATTGTGAAGGTGCACGGACAGAACGGATTTTGGAGTACGGCCAATGGCTACGAATTTAACCTGGTGCTTGTCGCTGTCTTTGTCGCTGTCGCTCTAATCGGGGCTGGATCCATTTCGCTCGACGCTGTTCTATTTTGATTCTGATGACAATCTATGATGATAGGAGGAGCAGATATGACGAAAAGCACAGCAGGCATTCATCACATTACGGCTTTTGTCGGCAATGCTCAGGCCAATGTTGATTTCTATGCTGGGATTCTGGGCTTGCGGCTTGTCAAAAAGACGATCAACTTCGATGCTCCGGAAGTGTACCATCTGTATTTCGGCAATGAGGTGGGCAGTCCGGGGACGGCGATTACATTCTTCCCGTTTGAGGGTGCCAGAAAAGGCCGGGTCGGCGGCGGGCAAGTGGGCTATACAACGTTCGCAGTGCCTGAAGGCGCCTTGCCATTCTGGGAAGAGCGACTTTCGAAGTTTGCGATTCCTTACGAAGAGACGCAGCGTTTCGGCGAAACGTATCTGCGCTTCCAAGATCGCGACGGACTGAAGCTCGAGCTTGTAGCGCGCAAGGAAGGTCCGAACAGCAAGTGGTCCTTCGGGGGAGTTCCGGCAGACAAGGCGATCAAAGGCTTCGGAGGGGCCGTGCTTTACAGCATGGCGCCGGAACAGACGATGCATGCCCTGGAGCATGTGCTCGGTCTGGAACGGATCGGCGAGGAGCAAGGGATGGTTCGCTTCCGGGCGCACGGGGATTTAGGCAACTTGGTCGATGTGAATGCATCGGTCATGGGCCGAGGCCATGGCGGAGCCGGCACCGTTCACCATATCGCATGGCGGGCGGCAGACCGGGAGGATCAGGAAAGCTGGCGCGCCTTTGTAGCTGAGCAGGGATTTCATCCCACTCCTATTGTAGATCGGCAATACTTCACCGCCATCTACTTCCGGGAAGCAGGAGAGATCTTGTTCGAGATCGCGACAGATCCGCCGGGATTTGAGCTTGACGAGCCGTATGAGACATTGGGCGAGCAGCTGATGCTTCCTGCGTGGTATGAGCCGCATCGGGAGCAAATCAATCAGGGCTTGCCGCCTTTTGAAATTCGCGTGCTGGAGGAGGATAAGCAGTGAAGCATATTTTTCGCAAAGGAAGCGCCCCGGCTGCCCCGACCTTGTTGCTGCTCCATGGAACTGGCGGGACGGAGCAAGATCTGCTGCCGCTGGCCGTGCAGCTGGATGATACAGCCGCTGTGCTGAGTGTACGCGGCAATGTGCTGGAGAACGGGATGCCCCGGTTCTTCAGAAGGCTGGCCGAAGGGGTGTTCGATGAACCGGATCTGATTGCCAGAACGCAGGAACTGCATGAGTTCATCAACGAGGCTGCTGATGAATATGCATTTGACCGGCATAATGTGGTGGCCGTCGGCTATTCCAATGGCGCCAATATTGCGGGCAGCTTATTGTTTCACTATCCGGATTCACTTAGAGGGGCAATTCTGCATCATCCGATGGTGCCTCGCCGCGGGATTGAGCTGCCTGATCTGTCTGATGTGCCCGTGTGGATCGGAGCGGGGCGCAATGATCCGATCTGCTCCCCTCAGGAAACGGATGAATTGGCTGGCCTGTTGGAGGGAGCGGGGGCGGCCGTTACGGTACATTGGGAGTACAGCGGGCATCAGCTGACGCGAACAGAGGCAGCAGCTGCCGGACAGTGGTATCATGAACATATCCTTTCATAAGGAGGATTGGTCATGCTCGTCATCGATCCTGCGGCGCTGACCGCCCGCGAGAATTATCAGCTGCTCACCGCCAGCGTGATTCCAAGGCCGATTGCGCTGGTCACGACGCTCTCCCAAGAGGGTGTCTTGAATGCTGCGCCGTTCAGTTATTTCTCCATTGTCGCAAGCGATCCGCCGCTGCTGTCCGTTTCTGTTCAACGCAAGCAGGGTGTCAGGAAGGATACGGCGCGCAATGCGGTCGAGAGGAAAGCATTCGTGGTTCATATTGTGGATGAAACGAATGTGCATGCGGCGAATGAGGCGGCAGCCAGCTTGCCGCCCAATGAAAGCGAGATGCCGCGCGCAGGATTTACTCCTGTTGCTAGTGCGGCCATCGAGGTTCCAGGCATCCAGGAAGCAAAGATTCGCATGGAATGCGTGCTGGAACAAGCTATTGGCCTTGGCGGCGCTGGCGAACAAGAGCCTGCCTGCGATTTGTTGATCGGCCGGGTTGTTCGCTTTCACTTCGCCGAAGAGGTGTATCTGAATGGCATTGTGGCAGCCGACCGACTTCAGCCGGTAAGCCGTTTAGGTGGCAGTGACTACGCTGTTCTGGGCAAGCGGTTTGCCCTGGAGCGTCCGTAATCAGGCAATTCAACACGAATGCTAAGAAGCGAGCCGAAGCAGAGGGTTTCTGCCTCGGCTCTTTGCCGTGTCCGCCTATAGCGGTTGAATCGGGACATGCCGCGCGCAATAGCCGTTGTTCGCCAATTCGCCCGTGCAGCGCTCGATGATCGGTTTGTTGGCTAACTGATGCTGGCATGGTATTTGGATACAGCGGGCGCCAGTGGCCATTTGAGACAATATGCATGATCAGCCAATATGGAATTGAAATCAGGTGAACGACCTGTTACCTTTAAGAAGGGGATAGGACGAGATCAAACTCGCCGCATAAACCGGATATGGGGGAGAAAACCAATGGAATGGAGAAATATTTATCGAGGGATGATCACGGGGGCTACTGATGTTGTTCCTGGTATAAGCGGGGGAACGATTTTAGTGATGCTTGGCATATACGATCAGGTCGTTGCCGCGATTAATGGATTATTCTCGAAGGAATGGAAAAAGCAACTGGGCTTTTTGATTCCTCTGGGGATAGGAGTCCTTCTTGCAATTTTTACACTTAGCCGTGTATTGGAATGGTTGCTTCATCATCATGCGGGTCCGACGTATTTCTTTTTTCTTGGATTAATCTTGGGGATTCTCCCCTTTTTGTTTCGCAAAGCGGAGGCCAGACGCACGTTTCGGATGCGGCATTACCTGTTATTAGCCATTGGCGCAGTGTTGATCGGTTCCTTGATTTTTGTGGGCGAGCGCGAAGTAGCGGTCATTGAGCAGTTTACGTTCGGTACATATTTGCTGTTGTTCTTTTCGGGGTTTATTGGCAGCAGTGCCATGATTTTGCCGGGAGTAAGCGGGTCGTTTATGTTACTGGTGCTTGGCGTATACCCAACGGTCATTAGCGCGATCAGTAATCTTCAGCTTGATATCATTGCTGTTACCGGAGCGGGAATCGCGATTGGATTGATTGCCATGAGCAAACTGATCAACTACTGCTTAACTCGCTTTGGTACAGGAACTTTTGCCGTTATCATTGGCTCGGTGTTCGGGTCTGTGTTCGTTATTTTTCCGGGTTGGCCGGCAAGCGGCGCATTGTTGGTCGTAAGCATGCTCACCTTTGCCACAGGATTGCTGACTGCTTATTTGTTGGGGAAGGTGGAATATTGATGCATGCCTTCTTTCATGAAGGCAAGATCGGACATCTTCAAGAATCAGTCGTCCACTTATCATACTATCTGTCTTATTCGAAGCAACACAGTCCAACCAGTGAAATGGTTGGTCTTATTTTTTTTGAATTGGATGGTCCTCTGTTGTAGCTGCAGCGTTATGATAACACACGAAACAAAAGATAGGCGGATGCAGAGCGCTGAGGCGGATTCGAAATTTACTAGTAAGGAGATGTGGCCGATGACTTGGGCTGTCCTGGGCTCGATCATTCTCTTCAGCTTGATCAAAATAATGATGACCTGTCTTCCGACCGGAGTGGTCGAGTGGCTTCTGAACCAGTTCCGAGTACATGAAGCGCTTCGCTCAACCGATGTTTCGATTTCCTATGGCGATGTGCCGCTGGAAGACGAAGACAAGGACCAAATGATCGTTTTTTTCAATCAGGCCAATCTGCTCGAAACCCATTATGTTTGGCCGGGTGCAGAGCATCTATATGCTGGCAACGGCGGAGTTCCTTTTATTATCACGATGAGAGGAAAAAGTTCGGCCTCAATCAGACTGTTTGACGGCGGAGATCATATTGCAGTCATCAAGCAATCCAAACGGAAGCTTATCGCCTACAGCCTGGGCTCCGAACAACTGCTTCAACATATGAGCCGCACAAGCGCGCAGGATACACCTGACCGTGCCTGTCCGATCGAGGAGGCCAAACCGTCGCCGTTGATCAGCGCCCGATCTGTTCAATAAAGTCTGAGCTATGGCAAAAACATCGTCAGAAAAGTACCAGATTGCCATATATAACGCATAATGAGGGGGTGAGCATGGTGGGCTGGATAATGGCAATTCCTGCGAGCATTATCATTGCTGGGCTTATCGCAACAATCCTTATCGGTGCTTCCAAAGCGAACAAAGAAGGGAACCCCGCTTATTTCCAACAAACGGGGAAGAAGTGGATGCGCTTGTCATGGTATTACATCTGGTGCATACTGCTAGCCGTACTTATCTTCTGGATCGTATTTCAATTTATCATGTAGCACCCGAACCACTGAGTCATGACTCGGTGGTTTTGAATTTGGACTCAGGCAGCTAGAGAAGCGCACGCAGCGCTCGCGCGAATGCCGCTATCCCCGGACCGATTTCATCTGATCTTGTTCTTGCGAACGTCATGCGGATATAGCCCGAGTCAGAGCCGTAGACTGTCCCCGGAACAAAGACGACGCCTTGCTTGATAGACTCTTCCAACAGCTTGCTCTCCTGAATTTCCGGCTTGATCTTGCACCACAGATGCAGGCCGCCGCGAGGAACGGCGAAGGAGACAAGCTCCTTCCATTCACGCTGCATCGCTTCGATGATCAGGTCCCGTTTGAACAGCAGCTCTACCCGCAGCCGGTCCAAATGCGGCCCCACATAGTCGGAACGGATAAATTGCTCGGCTGCCTGTTGGGGGATGATGCTTAGCCCAAAATCCATCTGCATTCTGGCATCGGCCAGTCTTTGGATCACGCTGTTCGGAGCGACCATCCAGCCAATGCGCAAACCGGAAGCGGCAATTTTGGAGAAGGAACCGATATAGAGGACGGATCCGTGCTGATCAATCGCCTTTAAGGGCGGAGGCGGCGAACTCTCGAAAGCGGTGAGGCTGAATGCGTCATCCTCCACTATCGGCAGCCCCAGCTCGCTTGACAGTTCTAGCAGCGATTTCCGCCGTTCGTCGCTGAGGACAGTGCCGGTAGGGTTTTGGAAGTTGGGGTTCAAGAAGACCATCTTGATACGATGCTGTTTATGCAGGTCACGCAGATCTTCAGGCTGAATGCCGTTCGCGTCTACTGGCAGCCGGAACAACCGCAGTCCCGCCGATTGAAACATGGGCAGGGAGTAGCAGTAGGAAGGATCTTCAATCGCTACCGCATCACCTGGCGACAGCAGGCATTGTGTGATCAAATAAAGGGATTGCTGCGATCCGGAGGTGATCAGAATCGAGGAATCCGTTGTTGGAATGCTTCTGTACTGATCCAAAAAATCGACCAATGCTTGCCTCAGCGGCAGATAGCCCTGCGGATGGTCATAACCGAGATAGGGTGCGTGAAGCTTCTCTTGCATAAGCGTTGAAATTTCGCGGACCGGGGCCAAATCGGCGGACAACTCGCCGCTGGCGAAATCAATCAATTCGGGATGTTGGGCTAACGCTTCGCGAATGCGCCGCAAAAAAGGAAGATTGGGCAGGAAGCTGCCGCCTTCTGTGTAGCGTTTCCAGTTGGGCGTATGCTTGGGGATAGCTCCCCATTTGGTGCGGCTTACTCTTGTTCCGCTGCCTGTTCGGCTTTCGATGATGCCGAGCGAACGCAGTTCGTCGAAGGCGAGAATCACCGTGCTGCGATTGACCCCCAGCAGTTCGGCAAATTTTCGCTCTGACGGGAGCAGGCTTCCCGGCGGAAATTCACCGAAGGCTATTCTTTGCTCGACATGGTCGGCGATTTGGGCGTAGAGCGGTTTCTTGCTGTTGCGATCGGGTTTCCACATACTCATTTCCTCCAGCATGCATCACTATAAGCTTATTGTTGATTATCTTATCATGCTTCTTGTCTAATGGCGAAAGCGTATAAATTCATTCCGCAATCGTGTTGCCTAGCAGACGGTTGACTTAATACGATATATCGGTATCTGTCTGGCCAGGGGATTCGGCAGCGAGGGCTATATAGGTGTCAGTTCCGTTAAATGGTGCAAAGGGCCGAACATTCACGATTAGCGTCCGCTGCTTCCGTTAGCGTTGGCGGGTACCGACATGTTGCCTCTTCCGCGGAAAAAATCGGCAAGCACGCGAATTCCCATTGACCGCACATTTTACAACACCTCCGTGCAACAAATCCGTCTACTCATCACGTCTGTATATGGAAAGGACGATAAACACATCTTGCCTACAGAGGGATGGTGCAATATGAGAAAACTGACGGGGACTGTATCTCTTTTGCTTTTGTTCACAGTGCTGAATGGAACGCCGGCGTTCGCGCTTTCCTGTGTGGAAATGCCGCCGGTGGAAGAAGCATACGAAAAGTATGATGCGGTCATTGTAGGCCAAGTGGACGAAATTTCTCGCAAGGGTGAGCATCATGAGGTCAAGGTAACAGTCCAAAGAAGCTTTAAGGGAGTCGAAGCCGATCAGATCACTATGATTGAGAACAGCACATGGGGAAATCTGAATGGACCAAGCGATGCAGGAGAAACGTATTTGTATTTCTTGCGGATCACGGATGACGAACAGTGGGAGAACCCGCTGTGCTCGCCTTCCATGAAAGCTGGCGAAGCAGGAAATGAACTGGCCTATTTGGAAGACAAGGAGCTTCCGATCACCCTGGACCCTGTTCCGGTCGGCGATTCCACAGAGGCGGATGCCGAGGAGGAGCCGTTCGCCGTCAATGAACCTTCCGACAGTGCCGAACAGGAAGAAAATCAGCGATCTGCTTCAACAAGCAGGACGGTCATCGCCATTGCTCTTGTCATGCTCATGGGGGGCGCCGTCTATCTGGCAGTCAGCAAGCGCTCGAGGAAATGAAGCGGCGAGTAAACGGGGGACCTCCGAATCACGCAACAGGGGAAGGTCGCCTTCTCTTGGCAATGCGGCAGAAAAAAGGGAAATGATGAAACTCTATACTAACGTTTTGCGTCTAATGGTCAACGGCACATTGCCAGATTGGCCATTATTTTTTTGTATGGGAGAGGGAGGATCATAGCCATGAAACGATGGTTGGAAAGAGGAAGGTCGGGCAAGCTGCTGGCGGTACTGCTCGCAGGCAGTCTGCTGCTGTCGAGTACTGCTTATGCGGAGGATCGGAGCGGGCAGAACAAGAAGTGGCTGGAGGATGTTGTCCATATTGCGACTGGCGATGTAGCGACCTATGCGGTGAAAAAGGACGGCTCCGCCTGGGCATGGGGGGGGCATGCTGGGCAGAGGGATGTTGGGGAACGGGTCAATCGTGCCGGTTTCGACGCCGGTCAGGATGGATATAGACGATGTGAAAGCCATAGCGGGAGGTTCCGCTCATGCCCTGATCCTTAAGCAGGACGGCACAGTGTGGGCAACAGGATCGAATGCCTATGGCGAGCTGGGTGAGGGATCGATCTCATACGCGCCGGTGCTCACGCCGGTCCAGATAGAAGGATTGACGGACGTCGTTGCTATAGCGGCATCCTCGTACAAGAGCATGGCGCTGCAGCGGGACGGAACCGTCTGGGAATGGGGTTGGATCGGAAATGAGCAGCTGGCAACGCCTTCAAAGGTAGAGGGCTTGCCTGCCATTCGCCAGATAGCAACAAGCGCTGCCTCGTCGATGGCGCTTGGCAGCGAAGGTGAAGTGTGGGTTTGGGGAATGGAATTAACCGACGACACGCCGGTAAAGGTCCGCAAGCCGACGCTCGTCAGCGACTTGCCGGCAGCAACCGGCATTGCTGCGTCCCATCATCGGGGAGCGGCTATCTTGGCGAACGGCAGCATTCAGACCTGGATGAATGCCAAATCGCTAAGCGTCTCCGACAAGCTGCTTCACCCGATACCGATTGACCATTCGCAAGGGGCAGTGCAACTTGCGGGAAGCCACATCGATGGCTATTTCAGCTTCAGGAAGGAAGACGGCAGTGTCTGGATGTGGAATGGTTATTGGAATGAGCCAGCCTATGCAGCTGTGCAGGTAGAAGGGATAACGGATGCAGTGGACCTAGCCAATCGGCAAGGGAAGCACTATGCCTTGCTTCGGGATGGCCGTGTGGCCGAATGGCAGATAGGGCCGGATGGCAAGCCGGAGAAGCCGATCTTCGTGCAAATGGCGCCAGCCATTATCGTCAATGGGCAAGCCCTGGAACTGGCGGTTCCGCCAATTCGGGTTGATCAATCCTATTATGTGCCGCTTAGAGGGGTATTTGAACATATAGGCGCAGTCGTTGAATGGCGGCAGGCGGAGAATAAGGTGGTTGTCTCCAAGGAAGATCTGCTATTGGAAATGGACATGTTCTCCAAGCGGACGACGCTGAACGGGAAAGTGATTCCGTCGGAGCTGCAGCCGATTACGAAAGACTATATGACCATGGTTCCGCTTCGCTTCGTAGCGGAGACCCTTGGAGCGAAAGTCCAATGGTTACCGGAGGAGCATGCCATACTCATTGAATTTTAAACGAATGGAAGACAACGGCAATCTGAGCGCGTGCAAAAAAACGGGAAATGTCATGTGCGTGACAGCACATGAACATCAAGGATATGCAGAAAAGCAAGCTGGACGGTAACGTCCAGCTTTTTTTGTCAAGTCATAACCACCGGCTAAGCCGGTGGTTATGACTGTAGGCGTGACACGCGGCACCCGATCAGTTCAGAGCCTTCGTGCTTCCCCGCACAATTAAATTTGTCGGCACAAGTGTTTTCAGGCGTATCGTTCGCGCTTGTTCAATCAGCGCGATTACGGCGTGGACGGATATCTCTCCCATAAAAGCTCTTGGATAGTTGACGGTTGTGAGCGGAGGTGTCGTGAAGTTGGTTAGATTATGCCCATCCATGCTGACAATGCTGATATCGTGCGGAACTTGCACGTGCTGTTCACGCAGGTAATCTAGTGCGCCGATAGCTAGCGGGTCGTTAGCGAAGAAATAGGCGCTAGGCAGTTCGCCATGCGCGTAAGCTTGCTTCATCATTTGGTAACCGTTCTCGGTTCCATGCCCGCCGATCCAGATGCGGGGCTCGTATTTTGGAAAGTGTCTGTACATGTACGCGCGGAAGATATGATCTCTGCGTTCCTCGAGCGGCAGATCGGGATTTTCCGATGAGCCGATATAATCTATTCGCTCATGGTTTAAGCTGCGAAGATGGTCCAATGCGGTATGAACGGCTCGTCGCGTGTCGAACCATACAGAATCATAGCGTTGTTCATCAGGGTTACGGCCAATGATGACAATCGAATTCGTCGGGACAGTAGAGGCGAATGCAGCAATCTCGTCATTCGTGTAGTTGCCGATAATGATGGCGCCGTGCAGGCTGACATCAGTCAGTCCCTTCTCATTAAAGCTGCTGATCAGATCGATGCCAAAGTCGGAGCATGCCCCTTCGATGCCGGTACGGATGGAATAATGAAAATCGTCCTTGACGTGATTGTGGAACAAGGATGGGTGATAAAGCAGCGCCAGGCGATAGTGCTTCTTTGTGTACCGTTCTGACACGGTCTTATACTTCAACTCCTTCGCGATCTGCAGGATGATTTGCCGTGTTGCTTCAGACACTTGCAGCGACGGATCGCGATTCAATACACGAGAGACGGTGGCAGGCGAGCAGTTGGCGCGCTTGGCAATATCTTTAATCGTGGTCATCATTGTTCCCCTTTGCTACGAATTTTCGGTAAAAATTTTACTAAAAGAAGTATATAGGAAGAATAATTATTTTGTCAAATATTATGAGACGACTTTTACATAAACTTCACATAATTCTTACAGTCCGCTAACAAAACTTGGTTGATGGGGATTTGAGAAGTGTGCTAATCTGACTTTGTGCTAGTAAAAATAAATCGAAAATAAGGTAAAAATTTTACTTGCACTGTATGACCGACATCTTAAGAAAAGGAGTAAGTGAATGTGAGGAAACTACGAGGATTCATCATTGCCAGCCTGGTTTTGGTAATTGTGTGCTCAGCTTTATTTCCTTTCCAGAAGGACGCGGTTCATGCTGCTCCTACATGTGTCCCTTACGGCCCCTACCCCGGATACGGCTATGATCCACAGAGATTGATGGAGCTGATGGGACAGCCGCCCAATCCGGAAATCGGTCCGTTCCTGTCCGCGCACCGCGGAGCTTGGGGGAACATGCCAGGGCTTCTGAAGCCAGCCGTGGAGAACACGCTGGAAGCGATCGACAATGCGGCACACTTGAAGTTTGAGATGGTCGAACTGGATCTTAAGCTGACTAGCGACAATCAGCTTGTGCTGATGCATGACTATACGGCAGGCCGTGTGTTGCCGAGATTGGATCCGTCTTATGACGGACTGGCATGGGATCCGGTATCGGCAATGCTTTCGAACGGATACCAGCCACAGCTTCATGACGATTGGCAGACAATGCATATGTATAACTCCCTGATCAAGGATCGCAGCTATATGGAGCTGCACACGCCGGCAAAGCCGCTTGTCCTGTTCGACCGCAACGGCAATGAAGAGTTGGCGACGATTATGGGTACGACAGTAAGAGGGGAATTTATTCAGACGACGCAGCAAGTGCATACGCTGAAGACAGCGCTTGAGTATATCGGCGACAACTATCCGGGTATGACTGTCGTGCTGGATCTGCGTCATTTCGAAGAAGTGGTGGAAGCACTCCATGTCATTGATCAGGTCAGTGATTGCCGCAATATTCCAGCCAAGGATTGGGTCATTCTCAAGCCTTTTGCGAATGTGTTCAAGGGGGGCTGGTACAACTGGGCACATCGTAATCCGGCATTTCCCCATGATGAGTCGGTCGTAGGCAAGCTGGGTCCGATCGCCTACGACTACAAGTGGATCCCTGCTATTTCAGGCCGTCAAATTACAGGCAACGCACCAGGCAGTCCGCCGTCTATCCCCGGTGCTCCTGGCCCGGATGTATCTCAGATCACCGGCGATGTCTTGCAATATGTAGTTGACTGGCTCCGTGAACTGGGAGGAGCCGTTGTTACTATTGAGTTGGGCATTGGCGATTATGCGACGAGCCCATCCAATATTCAGCTCGCTTACGATTACGCGACGACTTATACGACCACGATGCAAGCATGGCGTCCGCCGGACATGATGGCGGATCAGCAAGTAACGGACCCGGGCAAGTGCCTGGAGAAAGTCAATGGGAACTGTGTCCGCGAAGCAACAATTATCGGTTTCAACTGGAAGGATGACGGGCTCGGCGTTTACCCGATCCATAAGGAGCTGTACCGCACCTATGAGGATGTGCGCAAGACAGCAGGCATTATTACAGCTGACAGTGTGATGGAAGTGCTTCGCAGTGAGACATTCAGCAGGCCCATTGTACAGGCGGCGATCTCGCGACCCTATGACAGCATGTTTGGCGATACGACCTTGACTGGGGTTGTGGACAATCGCATGTACAAGCTGCTGAATCTGGGGAGCGGCAAGGCGCTGGATGTGGATAATGCCGGGGTGCTGAACCGCAGCAATGTACAACTCTGGCGAGACAATGGAAGCGGAGCGCAAGAATGGGTGTTTGTGCCGGATTCCGCTGGTACGTACGGATTGCAGAATACGAATAGCGGCAAGTATTTGGATGTTGCAGACGGAGGAACTGCGAACAGAACGAATGTGCAGATTTATGAGCGGAACTTTTCCGGTGCGCAGCAGTGGAAGGTAGAGTATGACCCTCTACATCGGGCGTACAAGATTTGGAATCCGCAAAGCGGCAAGGCGCTGGATGCTGCCGGCGGCGGAATGAGCGATGGCACGAATGTGCAAATCTATTCGAGCAACGACACTTTGGCACAGCGCTGGCTTCTCATCCCCGTAGATCATTATGCCGTTTACAACATTCGTTCCAGCTCGTACTTGCATGCAGATGGGTATATAAGCGACGGCACGAACGTGAATGTGACGAACAATCCGCAGTACATGTGGAAGCCAATAAGACGAGGGGACGGCTCCTATTCGCTTATTGGTATGGGCAGAGGTGTTCCCCATATGCTCACTCCTGTCGGGAGCAACGATTTCGATAATGTTGAACTGTATGCCGAAAACTATGCAGACAATCAGAATTGGTGGCTCTTCACCGATGAGGAGGGAGTTACAAGCCTGATCAACAAACAAAGCGGGAAGGCATTGGACACATACGGGAATGCGGCGGGAGCCAATGTCATCATCCACACGCCGAATGGAGAGCCTGCACAACAATGGATTTTTCATCAGTAATCAGCGAAAGGAGCGGGGTTGAGAGTGCTTCGGATCAATGCCAACATCGCGCACCGCTGGAAGGAATGGCTGCTGGGCTACGGCTTTTTACTGCCGGCCCTGACCTTGTTCGGCGCGTTTCTATTTTATCCTCTGCTGCAGTCTGTATATTTGAGTCTTCACATGACGGATGCCCGCGGGAGGATCGCGAAATTTGTAGGCGTGGATCATTTTGTTTCATTGCTGACCGATTCGCGATTTTATGACAGCCTGATCGTGACGGCCAAGTTCACCCTTTACACAGTGCCGACTGGCATCGTCATTGCCCTGCTGATTGCTGTGCTGGCGCACGTGCCGCTGAGAGGAATGAAGCTGTTTCATTTCAGTTTCTCTCTGCCGATGGCGCTGTCGGCAGGCACCGCCTCCGTAATTTGGCTGCTGCTGTTCCATCCGAGCGCAGGCATGTTTAACTACATGTTAAGTCTGTTCGGATTGGAGCCTGTCGGCTGGTTGACTGACCCGAAGCAAGCGCTGGCTTCGGTATCGTTGATGACAGTATGGCTGCACCTGGGCTTTAATTTCATTGTGCTGCTCAGCGCTCTGCAGGGCATTCCGCCCGTGCTGTTGGAGAGTGCCAGAATAGATGGAGTGAAGCCGCTGCAGATGTTCCGCTCTATCCTGGTTCCGATGCTGTCACCGACGTTGTTCTTCTTGACGATTGTCTCAATCATCGGTTCATTTCAGACATTTGGTCAGATTCACATCTTAACAGGGGGAGGCCCGGCCCGTTCGACGGAGGTGCTTGTCTACGCCATTTATCAGGATGCCTTTGTGAACTTTAGGTTCGGCACTGGGAGCGCTCAGGCGCTGGTGCTGTTCGCCCTCATTCTGCTGCTGACCTGGATTCAATTTCGGGTGGCGGAAAGGCGGGTGCATTACCAGTGAAGATTGGGAAGACGGCGGCGCATTATACCGTATTGGCCGTCTTGGCTGCTGCAGTGCTTTACCCGCTGTGGTATGCGCTTGTCACCTCATTCATGACAGCCGGGGAGCTGGATGTGTATCCGCCGCGATGGCTTCCTTCAAGCATCCAGTTGGACAACTACCGCGAAGTGGCGGCGCTGGTTCCAATTAGGAAATTTATTCAGAATAGCTTCATTGTATCGCTGGGCATTATGATTGGACAATGCTTGATCTCCAGCATGGCCGCCTATGCATTCGTCTTCATTCGTTTTCCCGGACGAGCTACTCTGTTCGCGCTCGTGCTGGCGACGATGATGGTTCCATGGGAAGTGACGATCATTCCGAACTTCTTGACCGTTCGCGCGTTAGGGTGGCTGGATTCATATGCAGGATTAATTGTACCGCTTTTGGCCAACGCCTTCGGCATCTTTCTGCTTCGGCAGGCCTTCCTGCAGCTGCCGAGCGAGCTTTTTGAAGCAGCCAAGATTGATGGCTGCGGGCATATTCGCATGTTTTTGACGCTGGCGCTTCCGCTTTCGAGGCCTGTGCTTGCCACGCTGTGCGTCTATGTGTTTTTGAACGCCTGGAATCAATATTTGTGGCCGCTGCTCATTACGAATGATCCCGGCATGCGCACTGTGCAAATCGGCATAACGATGCTGCAGTGGGAGGAAGCGCAATCCTGGAACTTGGTATTAAGCGGTGTGGTATTGGTACTTCTGCCGTCCCTTCTGCTGCTCGTGTTCGGCTTGAAGCAGCTTGTGCAGGGAATAACGGCGGGGGCAATAAAAGGATAAGGAGAGGATAAACAATGAAATTGAAGGTTACTGGACAGAACAGGGGATTTTCTATACTCGTGCTCGTAGCGGCTTGCTTGTTGCTGCTGAGTGCTTGCTCGTCGGGAGGCAATGGATCGAATGGCGCGGCAACCTCTTCACAGCAATCGGTCGCAAACGATGCGACTTCGGGTGGATCCGCAAATGAAGGTGCGCAATCGTCAGAGCCTGTGGACATCATCTGGTGGCATGCGATGGGCGGCGAGATGGGCAGGGCTGTCGATGATCTGGTGGAGCAATTCAATTCGTCCCAGGAGGGTGTGCGTGTGGAAGCGGTTTTCCAAGGGAGTTATGACGAGCTGCTGAATAAGATGAAGGCTTCCTTTGGCTCCAACGCTGTACCGGCCATGGTGCAGATGAATGAAGTGAGCAGCCGTTATATGATCGATTCCGGCGAGATTGAGCCCGTCCAGACGTTTATTGATCAGGAAGGGTATGACTTGGACAAGCTGGAGCCTAATATCACAGGGTACTATACATTTGATGGTCAGCTGTACGCAATGCCTTTCAATACGTCCAATCCGCTGCTCTATTACAACAAGGATATGTTCGCGGCAGCGGGACTTGATCCAGAGAGTCCGCCGCAGACGTTTGAAGAAGTGTATGAAGCGGCTAAAACACTGACGAAGGATAGTCAGACAGGCATTGCGATAGCGATCAGTCCATGGTTCACGGAGCAGCTCTTCGCGAATCAAGGCGCTTTGCTGGTGAACAACGGCAACGGTCGCGAAGCGCCGGCAACCGAATCGCTGCTCGCTTCCGAAGCGGGCATGAAGATTATGACATGGTGGAAGCAAATGATCGATGAGAAGGTGGCCTTGAACTTGGGGCGCAAAACTGCAGATACGAAGAAGGCATTCGTCGCCGGTCAAGTCGGGATGATCATTGATTCCACTGCAGGATTGAAAGGCATTGTGGATAGTGTGGGCAACCAATTCGAAGTTGGCACAGGATTTTTGCCGCGTCCGGCGGATGGCGCTCCGGGCGGTGTCGTAGTCGGCGGAGGCAGCTTGTATATACTCAAGGATGCAACTGCGGAACAGCAGCAAGCCGCATGGGAATTCATGAAGTTCTTGGCGGAGCCGGAGCAGCAGGCGTACTGGCATATTCAAACTGGATATTTCCCTGTAACCCCGCTTGCTTATGAACTGGATAGTGTGCAGCAGAACATGGCCGAGTTCCCGCAATTCCAGACAGCTGTAGATCAATTGCATGCGACTACCTTGAATCCAGCGACTCAAGGGGCGGTTATGGGCGTGTTCGCAGATGCGCGGGAGAGCGTAGCCAATGCAATAGAGCAGGTGCTGACTGGGGCAATGGAACCAGAGGAGGCGCTGCAGAAGGCAGCAGAGGAAATTCAAGCGCAGCTTGAGCGCTACAACATGACTAACGGCTAGAAGCTAAGGACGTTTCTAAAATATAGAAAATGGAGATCAGGTGTGCTATATGAATCATAGAATGTTTGTTGACAGGCTTGGCCGACAATTCGAAGAGGAGGTCCAGGCTCCTGTATCGGCGTGGTCCATCGAAGCCGGTCTGTCCAACAAGGTGACCCGGGAAGGGGAGTTCCGTCCCTTCTTCGGGGCGACCTCTGTGTTCCCGCTGTCGGTGGAAGATCGTGAGAAGTGTGAGCTGCTGCAATTCAATCTGGCAGCGTTGATGAGAGAGTTGGCTTTCGTCGATCCGGCGACCTTTCATATAACGCTGCATTCTTTCGCAAACATGAATAATGTATCGTTGGACAAGCAGGAGGTAGAACGCGCCATTGCCAGCTCGGAATCGGATGTGCAGGCGGCTTTCTCGAAGATTCGCAGGCAATATGCAGGTTCGGTCATCCAAATGAGGGCGCTCGGTGTGAAGACGACGTGGAAGGAAGCGGTGAGCCTTCAGTTTGTGCCGAGCAGTGATGCGGACAGCTCGATTTTGCTTGATTTGTTCGCGCAGTTGGAAGAAGTATATCCGCTGCACAAGCCGTATCAGCCGCATGTGACGCTCGGCTATTTGTTGGCTCGCCCATATCGCGACACCGAGGTGTTCAGATTGAAGGAAGCCGTTCGCGAAGTGAATGCAATGTCGATGCCGGTGATTGCCTTGCAGGTATCGGATCTGGTGTACCAATACCATCTGGACATGAACCATTACGTGACAGTTTATACGCTGCTGGATACATAGGCAGCACCGTCTGCAGGAGCAGGGATGTCTGACGGCCGATTCATCGGTCTTGCGGACATCCCTCTTTGCTTTACATTCGTGTCTTTCTGTTTCTGCGCCGGGTTCCATGCGGAATATGCGTTCGCTGCCTTGGCGCAGGAAATACCCTTTCCACATCCATCCTGGATTTCAACTCGGATTTTTTTCTTCTGTGTGTCGATTTGGCGGCGTGCTGTTCGTCGTATGGATAGGGGCGGAAAGAAACGCCGCTTCTTGAGTCCATTCCAATATAACCATATTAGAGAAAGCGTTGGGAACGATGGAGCAAATAAAGGAAAGAAGCAACAGGAAAAGGGTTATGCGCGCGTTGATTGCTTGCGGGGTAATATCAGCACCGCTGTTTTATGCCGTAGCCGTCTTTGCGCGTTCCGGCTTCGATATCAGGAAACATGCGATCAGTTGGGCGAGGCGGGGTGGATTCAAAGCGGGAATTTCATTGTAACCGGTTTGTTTGCTTTCTTGGCAGCAGTTGGCATGCGCCGCTTGCTGCGAGGCAGCTGGAGCGGCATGTGGGGGGGGCGCTTTTGATCGGCGTCTACGGAGTGGGGATGCTTGTGTCGGTTTGTTTCGAAATAAATTGGCGAGGATGAGGGTTTCCAATCGTCGAAATATATAGAAGTCGGAACAGAAGGAAGCGGCAGGCAGAAGTTGGCTTCACGAATAAATAGGAGGCGTTCACTTATGCGATTTATGATGATTGTCAAAGCAACCAAGGATTCAGAGGCGGGGAAGCTGCCGAGTCCGGAGCTGATTGAAGCGATGATGCGGTACAATGAGGAACTGGTCAAGGCGGGTGTATTGCTAGCCGGAGACGGGCTTCATCCCAGCTCCAATGCGATTCGCATCTCCTATCCGGAACCGGGCGGGAAACCGCAGGTGGTGGACGGGCTGTTCACCGAGGCGAAGGAGCTGATCGCTGGCTATACACTGATCGAAGTGAAGTCGCGGGAGGAAGCGATTGAATGGGCAATGCGGATGCCCGATCCTCATGGATGGCGAAGGGCAGATTGAGCTGCGGCAAGTTTATGAAACAACGGAGCTTACAGATGATCCGGAGCTGGTTGCCGGGAATGATGCCTTAAGAGTAGAGTTGGAAAGAGGGGAAGAAGGATGCGGTTACGAGGCACAGCAGCAAGGAGCAGTGCATTTTCTCAAAATATTTATTCTGAAAAACTATAAAGGAGTTGGATGTTCAATGTTTAAGCAAGTAGGCCAAATTATGGTGTATGTGAATAATCAAGAGGCAGTGCGGGATTTCTGGACGGAAAAGTTCGGGTTTCATGTCGTAGATGATGTACGCAGCGGTGAAATGAGGTGGATTGAAATGTCTCCCTCGGAGAACGCGGCAACCACCATTATCCTTCATGACCGGGCATTTGTAGCCAAGATGAATCCTGAAATGAATCTCGATACGCCTTCGTTAATGTTCTTCACAGACAATCTCGATCAATTGCATGCCGATCTGGCGAATAAGCAGGTCAAGGTCGGCGATATCGTTGCAATGCCAACCGGCAGCAAAGTCTTTAACTTTGCGGATAACGAGGATAATTACTTCGCCGTGATGGAGAAGTAACGGAAGCGTTGCCCCAGCAAGGTTATAAAGCAGCCAATGCACCAGGATTGGCTGCTTTTTTTGGGAGAATGTCGATTAACGTTCCCACGCGATGCGTACCATGTCCTTGCCGCGATAGACGCTGTAGATGATGCCAAGCGCTGTCAATTGTACGAGCAGATTGCCGCCGCCGTAACTGATGAGCGGCAGCGTGACGCTGGAATATGGCAGCAGCCCCAGTGACATGCCGATGCTCCAGGCGAATTGCACGAAGAACAGCGCGCTCAATCCGTATATCAGCATGCTTCCATAGGAGTCGCGGACCGATTGGCCAGCCTGAGCCAACTGAATGAGAAACAGGAGAATGCATACTGAGACGAAAGCCGCAAATCCCCAGCCCAGACTGTAGATCATGTACGTAAAGATCGAATCCGAATGGATGAATGGCAGCTTGTCGGCTACAGCGGCAAATCCATGCCCCCACCAGCCTGCAGAGCGAATCGCTTCGTCGATTTGCACGTATACGTACCCGGCTCCGTCAGCCAGATCCTCCCGATGCAGGAATCCGGCAAATCGCTCCCGGCCATACCAGGTGAGCCCATACATAAGCAAGCCGTTCAGGAACACATGCGGCAGCACCCAACGCCAGCTGCATTTGGCTGCAATAAGCAAGAGCGTATACGCAGCTGCATAGATTACTAGAGTTGGCAGAGAAGGGGCAAGGGAGTATATCGCCATAGGTATTATGGTAAATAATCCTGTATGCCACAGGATGGCTCCCCAGTTCTCCTTCCGTCTATACAGGAATCCGGCTGCGGCGATGATGAACAGATACTGACTTGTGACTGACGTATTTACCACGAAGGATCCTATGTTGACATAGCCCGAAACACCGTTCACCTGTACCCCGTATTCGGATGCCGAAACGGCTACCATTAGAATCGTTCCCGCATAGAGCCACTTGGACCATCGAAGCAGCGAGCGATACGGCAACCGACTTAGAGCGAACAGCAGGAGCAATCCCGCCGCGATAAAGAAGGTTTGCTTCTCAAAGAACGAAATATACAGCTGGCTGCCTCTCGCGTGGTAGCTCTGTTCCACTGCATAGATGACGAGCAGGGCGATGGCCAGCAACAGCGCCAATGAGCCAAGCATGGCCCATGGCGTGCGAGGCTTATGGACATGATTCAGTCCTTGTGCGACAGAATCCGCTTCCCCCATTTGCTGAATGGCCCATGCGGCCGCTGCCTCTTCGTCCGATCCTTCCGCCAGCTTAACCTCCATCCGTTCTTCCAAGTGATCTGTCAGCTCAGCCCGGATATCCTGACGAAGCTCCTTGGCCTTTACTTGACTGCACACCGCGTGAAGATACTGCTGGAATAGGGGATGGGCATCTTTTCTCATATCGGCTCCTCCCCAAGCACACGGTCAACCGCGCCTCGGAACAGACGCCATTCCCGCTTTTTCTCCTCCAGCTGTTTCCTTCCGCTGTCTGTAATCCGGTAATACTTGCGTCTGCGGCCTTCTGCTTCTTCCCAGTAAGCTTCCACCCACTTTTCCGCCTCCATGCCATGGAGAATCGGGTACAGCGTCCCCTCCTTCAGAACGAATGTCCCATCAGATTGCTGCTCCAATTCCTTAATTAACTGGTAACCATACAAATCCCGTTGTGCCAAAGCGCTCAGCACGAGGATTCCCGTGCTCCCCTTAAGCAGCTCTTTGTTAATTTTCGTCAAGGTCTGAGACACCGCCTTTGCATTCATGTATGTCTTATTATACATCGCAAATCTATGCATAGCAAATCTATGTAATCATGGGCAGTATCCTGCTGAAGGAATCCTTTTTTCACAGAGCAAGAAAGAATTGCAGGAGTCCAGGCTCACATGAGAAAATAACAAGGTAACCCAAGAAGACAGACAGGGGAGACACAGCATGCGTTCACGGCATGGCGAGCAGCCAGTCGTCAGACGGGGTTCATCGCCAAGATCGTCATGAATGCCTGCTGGAATGATTTTGCCGCTGGTATGCTATTATAGCAATACGACATTTCAAGTACATAGGAGGCAGCATGAACAACAAACAGCAAACGTATACCCCCCTTTTTGACGGAAAAACATTGCGAGGATGGCATGCCGTGCCGCGCCTGCCGGTTCCTCGAGCTCCCGGTTTGCCGGGGCCGGACAAAACTTCAGAGGCGTATCAGCGAGCGCTGCAAACGTCGGGCGCGTGGACAGTCGAGGATGGAGCCATTGTCGGCCGTCAGGACCCGCCGGGCTGCGGGTATGGCGGGTATTTGCTAAGCGATGACGTATACGGCGATTTCGAGCTTGTGCTGGAAGTGCGCCCGGATTGGCCGGCGGATACTGGCATTTTGGTCCGGGCAACTGCACTTGGTTCCCAAGGCTTTCAAATTTTGCTTGACCATCGCCGGTCGGGGAATATCGGCGGCATCTACGGCAACGGCATTGGCGGGTTTCACGGCATCAACTATACGCTGGATGCGCTGTATGACGAGCAGGGCAGACCTGTCGGACTGCGCCTGGAGGATCCGGCAACGAGCATTGAGCCGATGACGCCTGACAAGCCGGCCTTGTTGGAGGAGGCGGCAACCGGCGAACAGTTCCTCTCTGTGTGGAAGTGGGACGATTGGAATGAGTTCCGCATCCGGGTTGAAGGCGCTTCCCCGCGCATTACGGTCCATATTAACGGATTGAAAGTATCCGAGATCGACACGGCAACCTTGCAGCATCCGGATTACGACGCAGAAGCTATTCGCCAGCTGCTTGGAAGCAAAGGCCATATTGCGTTCGAGATTCACGACAATGACCCGGGCATGGGCGAAGCGCGCTGGGCGCCGGATGCCGCCTGCCGGTGGCGCAATATCCGGATTCGCGAGCTGTGATCCGATTGGATCAATCCCATTTTTTGAATTCCAGTACGATGGACAGCAGCACCCCTACGACAAAGCCGTTCGTCACCAAAGGCTGGATGAGCACGGGCAGGCTGCCGAATAGGCCGGGATCGGTGAACATCAGCCCGATGCCGATCAGTACCGGCAGGGCAATGCGATGGATCGACACAGAGTCGAAATCGAATGCCTTTACAGATTGCAGGGCCGTTCCGAACAGCTGCAAATAAGCAGCGAACAAGACCGCATTCCCTACTGAAATCGGCAGCGCAGCAAGCAAGCCGCCGAGCATGGGGAACAGGCCGAGCAGCGCCATCAAGCCGCCCCCAATGAGGAAGGGCTTGCGCTGGAAGATGCGCGTGCTTTCGAGAAATCCGATCGAGGAAGCAAAGGGCGCATAAGAGACAAGGCCGAGCACTGCGGCTCCGACAGAATAGCTGCCTGTCAAGATATAGGAGCGGTTGAACTGCTTCTGGCTGACCGGCTGGTCCAACAGCTTGGATGCAGTCTGGACAGCGGCAACCGTATTGCTCAAATTCAGGAAGGTCGCCAAAAACGTAACCATGACGATGCCCAGATTAAGATTGGGCGCGCCGAACGGGAAAACTGGGAACGCCAGCAGGCCTGGTGTCTGATAGGCGGCAGCAGTCGGGAAGAGCCACACATAGCCGATCCAGCCGCCAGCCATGCCGATCAGGATGGAAAAACTGCTGATCGCCTGAATTCCCGATACCTTGAGCGCAATGACGAAGAGCATGATGCCGAAGGCAAAGGCGGTGACTGGGATGTCCAGGGTGCCGTCAGCCCGGATGACAAGCATGCCATCGAAAAAAATCAGGATCAGCTGAAACGTCAGCAGGAGTAAAAACACGCTGAGCACCATCGGCGAAAATAGTTTTTGCATAAAGGTCAACCCGTTGCATAACGCAAGCAGCGCAATGGCTGCACCAGCCAGCAGCATGCCCGTGGCTATGCCGCCGCCGATGTCCGGCAAGCTCATGCCAAGCGCGGAGGAGGACAGGCTCATCGTTAAGACAAGCCCCCACATTACGCCGGAATGCCCCTCCATCAGCGGCAGCCGATGGCCGAACAAGCCTTGGAGCACACAGGCCAGACCTGTAAACAGCAGCGAGCTTCGGAGCGTTCCTGCGATTTCGTGGGCAGGCAGATCGAAGGCGGTTCCGACAGACAGCGGCACAACGACCGTATTGGCAAATATAAAAAATAACCATTGCATCGATGCAAATGGCATAGTCCACTTGGATGAGTTCATGTGCGGTACCTCTCTTTATCGGTTCGTTATCATAGAAGCGTCCCTTCTAGGAGTGTAAGAGGTTCCTATGGGAAAATCAACATGCAGTGCATGTATGTATTCCCAATTTCGCGCTGTGATCGACGGCGGCATTGCCGGGGTTGCTTGCAAGCGAGCCTTTATCTAGGGCGGAATACAAAGGAAATGGACTGGCCTTTCTTGGCTAGTCTTTTTTTTGCCTATTTACAAACCGCTGGTCGGTATGTTATTAATGATGTAACTAGAAATGAAGGAAGGGATTAACATGAAATGGATGCTGTTTCTGCATGTGCTAGGCGCTATCCTGTTCTTCGGGAACATTCTGGTGACAGCTTTCTGGAAGGTGATGGCCGACGCGACACGGAACCTGGAGATTATTCACGCAGGCGCGCGGAAAGTTCTGGCGGCGGATTATGTTTTTACGATACCGGGGCTGGTTCTGCTGATTATAACCGGCAATTACATGGCGCATCGGATGGGATACGCGATGAACGAAGTGAATTGGGTATCTGTATCCAACGGTTTGTTCGCCTTGACTGGCGTTATATGGCTGGCCGTCCTGATACCGCTCCAGGTGAGAATGGTTCGGTACAGCAAACAATCGGTGGAGCAAGGGGAGATAACCGGGGCGTATCAGGCTGCCAGCCGATACTGGATGATCTTCGGCAGCCTGGCTACGCTGATCCCGCTTGTTATTTTGTATCTGATGACCGCGAAGCCTTTTTGAATGCTTGGGGCGGGTTCATGCGCCCCAATGCAGGGGGCTTTCCAGAGATGGCGGCAGCTTGGTGCGGGAGTCTCCCTTGGCTGCATTCAATTGGGCTTGCGTAAGGAACAGGGCGCCGGTCAAGTCCGCACCGCGGATGTCGGCATCTCGAAAGTCCGCGCCGATCAGATCGGCTGCCCTGAGGTCGGCGCCGCGCAGGTCGGCGGCTATGAGATATGCCCCTCGTAAATGGGCCGCTCGCAAATCTGCTCCTTGGAGCTTGGCGCCCATCAGGTCGGCCCCGCGATTGTAGCGGGTGCGGCGATTCATCGGAATGTTCAGCATCCGGGCTGCCTCGGCACGCACAAGCTCGCTGGTTTCCAGCAGCAACGGGCTTATCTTCATGTGATGCGCGGACAGATCCAGCTCCAAGATCTCCTTAGGGGCCAGCTTTGTAAGCTGAACCGTTTCATCCAGAGCGGACCGAAGTTTGACGTGCAAGGCATGCGCAGACTCATAGGACAAGGCTTCATCCAGATACCAGAGCAGCTCATGGAGCTGTCGCATGATTGGGAATACCTCATACATCAGCGATGCTGAAGCGGGTTCCATACGCCAATCCCGGCCGCCAAAAGTGAGTAGGGAGACCTTCTGTCCTGCGCCGAAGCAGTCGTAGACCGTACATCCGCGGAAGCCCTGCTGCCTGAGCTGGCTGTGAATGCCGCAGCGGAAATCGTGCTGCAGGTTGGGGCATGGCCGTCCGGCTTCCTTGTCCATAGCGAAATCTGCAGAGGCGGCAAAGGGCAGGGCAACACAGCACAAGCCAAAGCATTGCTCGCAATCTGCTTTTAGCGCTGCGCGATGTATGGGGCTGTTCGAGTCGCAATCTATATGGTCTGGCATAGCATACACTCCTTTTATTGCATCATGACAAGTTCAAATGGAAGCAGGTGAGCTTATTTGGCCGTATTTGGGCGTGTTGTGAAAGGCAACGGAAGCGAGAGACCTTATTCGATGGAATAGAGACTGCTATTGCATGTCTTCGCTCTGTTAAGCGCGATGAGTTCCGTTAGACTTGCATAAGTTCGGAAAGCTGGACGAATCGTGTCTGTCCGTTCCGCTAGCGTTCCATTCAACTTGAGCATGGGAACATGGTATCGCTGAGTGGTGCGGGTCGTCAATGGTTTATTCACGGATGAGCAGGCAGAAGAGGAGATCCTGTATAGTCGGTTGACAGTTTATTTTTATATACTGTATAATGCATAGTATACAACACACAATATAAGGTTCTGGAAAGTATGGAATGGGGGAAGTACATGGATAGCCTGCTGCAATCTTTGATCATAGAGTTGAGGAGAGGGACCTTGACTTTGGCGGTGCTCAGCCAATTGCGCACGCCGCAATACGGCTATTCTCTAGTTCAATGTCTGGAGCGATCTGGAATTGTCATCGAACAGAGCACATTGTATCCGCTGCTGCGCAGACTGGAAAAGCAAGGTTTGGTCACGAGCAGCTGGGACACTTCGGAAGCAAGACCGCGTAAATATTACGAGCTGAGTGCTTATGGGGAAGAAATTTTCCATGAACTGAAAAAGGAATGGCTGAATAGTTCAAAGGAGCTCTATCTCTTATTGCAGGGGGAGGAACGAGAATGAGACTTGCGGATATTTATATTGAGGAAGTAACGCGGCGATTGCCGGAAAAAAACAGGGAAGACATAGCCTTAGAGCTGAGATCGACGATTGAGGACATGCTGCCCGACGATTATACGGAGCAGGATGTGGAAGAAGCATTGGAGAAGTTAGGCGACCCGGTTTTGCTGGCAGGCGCTTATCGGGATAAGCCCATGCACTTGATTGGTCCTCGGTTGTATGATCAGTATGTGTCGGTTTTGAAAATGATTTTCCCCATTGCCGTAGTGATTGCTCTGATTACGCTGGTTGCCAATCGTACTCTTGAGCATCAGGATACAGACGTGGCGATGGTTCAAATCGTGTTGTTCGTTGTGGGGGAAGGAATCTGGCGTATCTGTTCAATTACCGTGCAAGTGTTCTTCTGGGTAACGCTCGTCTTCGCTATTCTGGAGAGGACGGGGTGGGGAACTGGCATGGAAATGGCGGGATTCAAAGAAAAACCGTGGACGCCGCAGGATCTGAAGAGCATTCCTCAAGCGCCGAAGGACGCGGTTATTACGCGATTTGAAGTGTTCTGGGAACTACTGGGGTTGGCCATATTGGCGACGTTTTATTTCTATGCGGATCATCTCGCAGGTGTACACCAAAGCGGAGAGAATGGTCTCGTCTTGCAAATTCGCGCTTTCAATCAAGAGGTCCTGCACGCCTATTGGCCGCTTGTAGTTTTAGTCATAGGGTTTAGCCTGATCCTGGTGCTCGTGAAGTTGTTCAAGCGTCATTGGACGAAACCCCTGGCGTTCTTCAATCTGGCGAAGGAATTGGCAGCCGCGGTCGTATTCCTGCTTATTATTAGCCAGCCTGATTTGCTGGAGCAGGCATTCATCGCTTTCATGGCAGATATGTTCGAGATTACGCCTGACCAATTTGTGGGCCGAACGATGTGGGGGGCGGTCAGTATTTACTTGATCTTCGCCGTTTGGAATTGCATCGATGGATTTCGCAAGGCATATGCGCGCTAAGTAAGCGCCGTTGCGAGGCGTGGAGACTCGTTGCAACCGATGCGGATTTCACTTTTCAAAGGAAAGAAGGGGACTGGAGGATCGCTCTGGGTGCGGTGCATCCGGAGCGGTGTTCCTGTAGACACACACGCTATACAAAAAAAGTTTTTTTGCTTGCAAAAACTAATCACATTAGTTAAAATGAAATCGATAAAAGTTGCGACAGAAATGGGGCAGGAGAAGATCATGTGACGGAGGGGTAGAACCCGCAAATCAGGCGCATGATTTTCTTTTTAATCGAAAACTAATTATATTAGTTTTTTGTAAAATCTCTACTTGCTTAATTTCTGTCAGAAAGGGGAAGATTTCATGAATACGATTCGGTGGACGGCAGCAGCATGGATGGCGGCAGGCATTATGTTTGTACTTTATCCGGCTACTCGGCCATTTTCGGATGAAGTGTCGCTGGAGGGGGCGGCAGCATTTGCTTCCGGGGCGTGGATCGTCTCGCATATGCTGGCTGTATTGGCTTTTCTGTTTACAGTGTTAGGTCTGCTTGGGTTCTATATGGCTTCGAGGGGAACGAAGCAGGAAGGAGCGGCCTTCCGTATTGTGCTTTGTTTTTGGATCGGCACAGGCCTGCTTCTGCCTTACTATGGCATGGAAATGTTCGGCCTTTATGCGCTTGGTCAGGAGGCGCTGAGCCAGCAAAGTGATGCGTTGATCAGTCTTGCCAATGAGATGCGCTTTGGACCGGGAATTGTGCCGTTCCTGTTGGGTTTTGTCTTGCTGGCTGTAGGCGCGGTATATGTTTCGGTCGTGCTGTGGAGGTCTCGCCGAGGTCTGTCTAAGTGGGGCGGCCTGATGTTCGCCCTCGGCCTGATCCTGTATTTGCCGCAATTTTTCGGCAACCAGCCCATTCGTGTCGCTCATGGCGCGCTGGTCGCCGTTGGCTGTCTGTGGCTGGCTCTCGATTTGTGGCGGCACTCGTCAGTCTCCCGTATGGCTGCTGAACGCCGGCAGCAGCCGCTTACGTCATGATGGAAATCAAGGTGCCGCCCAAAGCGCCAGCGAGCACGACCAGCCAAGGCGGGGATTTCCAGAAGACGAGCATGACGAACAGCAGCGCTGCCAGCGCGAAATCGATCGGCTCTACGATGGTGGAAGTCCAGATCGGGTTGTAGAAAGCTGCCAGCAGAATGCCGACAACGGCAGCGTTCACGCCGATCAAGGCGCCCTGAATTTTCGGGATTCTGCGCAGTGTATCCCAGAATGGCAGGGTGCCGATTACGAGCAGGAAGGCGGGCAGGAAGATGGCGACAGTCGCCACGAGCGCGCCTGCCCACCCGTTCATCATCGCGCCCAAATAAGCGCCGAAGGTGAACAGCGGACCCGGCACAGCCTGGGCGGCGCCGTATCCGGCGAGGAAATCCTGCGCCGACAGCCAGCCTGTCGGCACAACCTCGCGTTCCAGCAGCGGCAGCACGACATGGCCGCCGCCGAAGACGAGCGCGCCCGCCCGATAGAAGCTGTCGAACATGGCCAGCCAATGCGAGGGAGAGATGCCTCGCAGCAGCGGCAGCAGCACGAGCAGGCCGAAGAAAACCGCCAGGCATGCGACTGCCACGCTGCGCTTGATGGGGATGCGCATGGCTGGAACTGCTTCGGCGGTCTGATTCTTGTACAGCAGCAGACCAAGCAGGCCAGCGGCAAGGATGATCGCTACTTGGGTGAATGCGGTCTGCCATAGCAGCGCGATTGCTGCAGCAGCAATGGCCATTGTCGCCCGATTGCGGTCTGGCGTCAGCTTCTGGCCCATGCCCAGAATCGCATGGGCAACAATCGCCACGGCGACCAGCTTCAGCCCGTGGACCCATCCCGCATTGCCAATGTCGAACCCTTGCAGCACAAGGGCAAACAGGACAAGCGCGAGAACAGAGGGCAGCGTAAAGCCGATCCACGCAGCAAGCCCGCCCATCAGGCCTGCGCGCATGACGCCGATGCCAATGCCTACCTGACTGCTGGCTGGTCCGGGAAGAAACTGGCACAGCGCTACTAAATCGGCGTAGCTTCGGTCGTCCATCCATTTTCTTCGCTTGATGTATTCATTATGGAAATACCCCAGGTGGGCAATCGGTCCGCCGAAAGACGTTAATCCTAGTCTTGTAGAAACCAGAAGGACTTCCCATAGGGATTTTGCCTTGCTTTCTGCTCTGCGCTCCGTATTCTCCATGCCAGCTTGCCTCCGATTCATATCATTCGTCTCTATTCATTGTGCCTGATATCGCCCATTGATTTCGTTTTCAATGTATCAGCTTCGCAGGATGCTGGCAACACAACTGTCGCTGATTTACAATATCTTAACTTTTATATATAAATAAATAATTATATAATCATATACAAAGAATCTGAGATCATGCAGGAGCCATTTTCCCGTGTGTGAGCGGGAAAAACTGTCTGGCGCCAGAAAGGAGAAATGTCATGCCGCAGATCGAGAGGCTGGCCGAAATATTCAAGCTGCTAGGTGACAAGAATCGGCTGACCATTGTCGCTTCATTGAAGGAACGGGAGATGTGTGTTTGCGAACTGGTGGAATTGCTGGAGACGAGCCAGCCCAATATTAGCCAGCATGTGCGCAAATTAAAGGATGCGGGCCTGGTGAGGGAAGCGCGCAAAGGACAATGGATTTATTACTCTCTGAACGTGGAGGATAAGCCTTACCTGCGTGCCGTTCTGGATGAATTGCCGCCGCAGAAGGAAAAGCTGCTTCAATTAACCCCAATCTCGTGTCAATAATGGAGGCTTTATGATTGTTCTGGCATCAGCAATATTTGTTCTGACATTGGTATTTGTTATTTGGCAGCCGAAGGGGCTGAATATCGGGTGGTCGGCTGCAGCGGGAGCGCTGCTGGCGCTGTTGTTCCAGGTCGTCAGCGTGCAGGATGTATGGACCGTGACCGGCATTGTCTGGAATGCGACCCTGACCTTTGTGGCCATTATTTTGATATCGCTGATTTTGGATGAAATCGGTTTTTTCGAATGGGCGGCGCTGCATATGGCACGCTTCGCCCATGGCAGCGGCAAGCTGATGTTCGTCTATGTGGTGCTCTTGGGTGCTGCCGTGGCCGCATTTTTCGCGAATGACGGAGCCGCGCTGATCCTGACCCCCATCGTTCTCGCTATGGTGCGAGCACTGAAATTTCCGGATGCCATGATCCTGCCTTTCATCATGGCGAGCGGCTTCATTGCCGACACGACCTCGCTGCCGTTCATTGTCAGCAACTTGGTCAATATTGTCTCTGCGGATTTCTTCGGCATTCATTTCGTTGAATACGCGAGCCGCATGATCGTGCCGAATTTCTTCTCGCTTGGTGCCAGCTTGCTGGTGCTGTATCTGTTTTTTAGGAAAAGCATCCCGGCCCGCTACGAGGTCAGCGAGTTGAAGCAGCCATCTGAGGCAATCAAGGATCAACGGCTGTTCAAGCTGTCGTGGTATATGCTTGGCATCCTGCTGGTTGCCTATCTTGCCAGCGGCTTTGTCCAGATTCCGGTGGCGTTCATTGCCGGGGCTGCCGCTCTAGCGTTCGTACTGCTGGCGCGCCGAAGCGCAGCTATTCAGACGAAGCGTGTGATCAAGGAAGCGCCTTGGTCGGTTGTCGTATTTTCTATTGGCATGTACGTTGTCGTATACGGGTTGAAAAATGTCGGTTTGACCGATATGCTGGGCGAGCTCATTCAGCGATTCGCGGATCAAGGCTTATTCGCGGCTACAATCGGCATGGGCTTTTTGGCAGCTATCCTGTCTTCGATTATGAACAACATGCCCACGGTCATGATTGATGCGCTGGCGATTGAGGGCACGCAGACTGCCGGCGCCATTCGCGAAGCGCTGATCTATGCCAATGTGATCGGTTCGAACCTGGGGCCGAAGATCACGCCCATCGGCTCGCTTGCCACACTGCTGTGGCTGCATGTGTTGTCGCGCAAGGGAATCAAAATTACATGGGGGTATTACTTCAAGGCAGGCATTGTCTTGACCGTTCCGACGTTGTTCATTACGCTTGCCGGTCTGTATATGTGGCTGCTCGTCATTACTTGATAAGGTCTCAGGCTAGCGGTGAAGGAGATCGCGAGCAATAAAAATCTAATCGAACCAAAGGAGAGCGATTCCATGAGCAAACCCATTGTATATTTTCTATGTACAGGCAACTCGTGCCGCAGCCAGATAGCGGACGGCTTTCTGAAGGCACTCGGAGGCGACAAGTATGATGTGAGGAGTGCGGGGCTGGAGGCGCATGGCTTGAATCCGCGGGCTGTGCAAGTCATGCAGGAGGCGGGCATCGATATTTCTGGCCATACTTCAGATGTGATTGATCCTGACATTCTGGCCAAAGCGGATTACATTATTACGCTGTGCGGACATGCGAATGACAACTGCCCGGTCGTGTACAATGACAAGGGTGAACGTTGGCATTGGGGCTTTGAAGATCCGGCCAAGGCCAGCGGCACGGAAGCAGAAATCATGGCCAAGTTCTGCGAAGTGCGCGATGCCATCAAGGATCGCATTGACCGGTTCGTGAGAGAAGGAAAGTAGCTTAGTCCGATTCATCTACAAGCAGTTCTCCCGGAGGCAGATGGATTTCCCGGAAACCGGTCATTTCGCTAAGTTGAAAGCGGATCGGCTTGCTGCGTCCCATCATAACGATATTGAGCAGGCCGGCGGCTCCTTTAATAGGCAGGGCAAAAGCCTGCACATAAGCATAGACCTCGCGTAAGGTCGTGTGCGCTGCACAAGCCCGCTTGTCCCGGGGGCCTTGGGCGATCAGATTGATCAGCAGGCCCCCTTCTTCATCGAGCTTGTCCCGGATCAACCGAAAAAACTGCAGCGTCGTCAAGTGCGGCGGCGTTCCTTCTGCTGTGAACGCATCGAGGACGATATAGCTGTAAGCGCCGGAGGACTCCTGCTCCAACAGCAGCCTTCCATCTCCGATATGCACATCGGTCGTCTTACTGTTGAAATAGCGCCTGCTCATCTCCGTCAGCTTGCGGTCCAGCTCCGCGATCTTGAACCGCTTGTCCGGCAAATGGCGGGGAATCGTGCCGATGCCGTGGCCGATCATAAATACATTCGCGAAGGCAGGACGATTGACGGTCATCAGGTGGATCATGGCGCGAGGATACTCGAACAGGATGCGCGTCGGGTCATTCAGATCGATCGCTCCTTGCACAGCGTCCTCCGCAAACTGCAGAACGCGGAAGCGTCCCTTTTCCCCCTCATACTCGGTCGTATCATAAACGGTGATCGCATGATTTTCCGTGACTTCGTTGTACAGAATCCTCAAGTTGAAAAAGCTCCTTTGTTAGCAAGTTAGGTGCGAGTTGGAAAGCTGCTGCAAGCCCGGATGAGAACGTGCTCGAGTTCTATGGAGTTCCGGATGGCCGCAGGCTTAGTATAGCGACTTTGGACTGAATTGGAAAGCTAGGCATGATACGCTTATATGTGAAAATCATCCAAAAGCTTGACGAATTCAGGAAAACTGTGGTAACTTGAAGTAAGTCTATAGTAGTAGTGCGGAAGAACCGCCTTTCAGCGACGAATGTTTGCTAAAGGGCGGTTTTTGTCATTTTATCGGGAAATCATCAATCTGCGCTACTAGGTTGCATGCAATGGAACTAGGAAAGGGAGGAAGAAGCGAATGGAGAAGAATCGTTTGACACGCGAGCAGGCAAGAGAGAACAATGGCACAGCAGAAGGCACTCAGCCGGTAATTTCATGGTCGAAGGAGGAGTCAGCAGAGGGGGGTGGGCAGCGGAGCAAGAAGTTTCAGATGACCCGCATGACCTTCACGGTTTATCGCTTTCATATCAATCGCCATGACGACAAGGATGATCCGGAGGCAGCGGGAGTCTTGGTCAAGCCGAGACGATAACATCATGACAATCGGGAAAAGGGGGAGAAATAACAGACGATGATGGCGAACAAGCGGAAACTGGTCAGATGTTGGGCGTTTTACGTCCTCATGTTAGCCCTGGCAGGAGCCGTATGCCTGCCTCATGGCGGCAGCGAGCAGTGCCCCGGTCTGGATCAACGGCATACATCAAGAGGTTAGCAGAAGCTCGAACGAAACCTTCAAGCCTAACCAATGTAACCCGCGCCGAGTTTATTAAGATGCTTGTTGATGGGCTTAAGCTGCAAAGTCAGTGAGTGGTTCTCCCTGGTATCAGGAAATTGCGGAAGCCGCATGAATACAAAGACCGTTTCTAATCTGATCCCGGTTCTGAAGGTTTACGGAGATCCTGTTACGCTGGCAACCATCATGAGATGCGATGTGCTGCCGATAGAAGCGAGTGAAACGGCCAGCTTCTATGGAAAGAAGTTTCTGTGGGATCGTAAAATGCCGGAGAGCATCATTTATGTTGTTGGTAGGAGATTCCTTTTGAAAGAAGGGTTCTGTACAGCAGAATAGGCTTATAGGGCGGTCGGCTAGTCTCCCGGAAGGGGGATGATGCCCATGGAGGTATTTCAAGCGCTTCAGCTGATGCTCCTTTTTGGGATGTTTATTCTGGCGCTGCTGACGTACCTGAAAAAGAAATAGACCGCCCTCGGCAAAGGATACGGTCTATCTTCGTGATCAGTCTTTTGTTTTGAGCCTACCGCCCTTAAAGGCGGCTGCTGTGTAGAACCGTAGGTGTTCCCGCACCTGAGGTTTTTATTATTCTATCCATAGTAGAACATGTCAATTCACATATTTGAATCGGAGGTTTTTGTTTATGAGAAAAATAATGATCATGCTTTTAGTTCTCTCGTTCTTAGCAGTAAATCCAGCAACAGTGTTCGCTGAGAGTGCCCCTATACAATTAACTGATATTGCCGGCCACTGGGCAGAGGATGCCATTAAGGGTGCTGTGCAAAAGGGATATGTCAGTGGCTATCCCGACGATACTTTCAAGCCTAACCAAAATGTGACCCGCGCCGAGTTTATCAAAATGCTTGTTGATGCGCTCAAGCTGCCGAAGTCAGTGGGCGGATCGCCTTGGTATCAGGGGTATGTGTCGGCGGCGCTGGAGTTTGACATTCATAGCACTTCGGACTTTACCAACTATGGGGAGCAGATCAGCCGTTTGGAAATGATGCGTCTGGCCGCTCGTTCTCTGGCTACGCAGCACGCGTACAGCGAATACCTGGCCGCATTCGACAACTTGTATAACGGGGATATTCCTTTTGTGGATTATCGGGAGTTGACAGAGAAGGATGTTCCGTATGCAGCCCTTACAGTAGGGGCCAAGGTTATGAGCGGCTATCCGGATCATTCTCTTGGTTTGAAAAAGCGCGCTACCCGCGCCGAAGCGGTGGCGATCATTGAAAATATTCTGCGTCAGCTGAACACGTCGCCGGATCGCATGCAGTATCTGCAGGAGTTGAAGGAAATTGCGGAGACTGGCACGAACACAAAGGCCGTTTCTAATTTGATCCCTGTCCTGAACGTCTACGAAGATCCTGTCACGATTGAACATGCCAACTACACCGTGAACATCAAGAGATACTATGTGCTGCCGATTGAAGCCAGTGATACAGTCAGCTTCTATGAGAAGAAGTTTCTGTGGGATCGCACGAAGCTGGAGGAGAGATTCAGAACCAATAAGGAGTATTATGTTATTGCCATGGTAGATTTGACTCCTAAGAAAACAGGGTATCATCCTGATCTCTTTTCGCCAAGTTTATACGCCAATCCAAGTGTACCGTTTTCAGATTCGATTATAGAAGAAAAGTATGGATTATTGTATCCACATTTCTGGTTGGCTACCGAGTTGAAAAAAGATGAGACAAGAGAGGTCGCCCTTTACGGGCGTTATGATTCTACTCGATTTGATGTAGCAGTTCGTGCTAATAATGCTATTGGAACGCCATCCATTTTATTAGTTAAAGACAAAGAATAAGGGTGAGACACTTGATAAAATGGATTAGAAAAAACATCCCGAAAATATTTGCGCTTCTATTTCTTATTTCTCATTTTTCGCAGTTGATTTATCCTTCAGATTCAAATGCTTCAAGTAACGGAACACAAATTCAGGTATATATAGTATCTGAAGAAAATCCGGGTTATCGATGGTGTCAGCGTCTTGATGGATCATGGACGACGGATAGTACCATTGAAGGGCCGCGTTCTGCGAATAACCATATATCAGGAAGTACACAACAGCCTGTATACACAAAGGTGAGAACGTATGCAAACATTGCTCCACCATCCGTTAATGATTCTCAATGGAGAGTAAACGGTACTGACCAACCGTTGACGAGTAACATCACCATAGACCCAAGTACCATTAAGCCAGTTGAGGGCGTAAAAAACGGTGTCCTATATCCGAGAATGAGTGCTGATGCAGATAGGAATATTCAAGGAAATCCTCGAATCGAAAATGATCGTGTCATCATTGATGGATATTCTGGTTATGGGGTTCAAGGATACTATTTCCCGGATGGCTGCGGCGGACGGCCTATGTGGAACTACCCGTTTCAGGTAGATGTAATGTGGGTGGCGACCGCGACTGTGCAGGACTCATTCGTTGGCCTTCGTATTGACCCAACACAAAAGCAGCTGCAAGTTGGACAGACGCAGCATTTCACGGTATATGCAGATTGGATCCAAAACGGAGAGCCGAAAAGTTATGTAGTCAGCGATGATAAACTTACCTGGTCGTCAGACGCACCGGCAAGAGCGCCAGTAGATAATGGGGGCACGGTAACAGGCGTGTCCCCAACTGCCGGATCGTCCTATGCCACCATAACGGCATATTTCGCTGAGCAGAACAGGTCCGTGTCCGCGAGGGTGACGGTCATAGATGATGACGGTCCGCCAGATACCGGTGGACCTGGCGGGCCGGGAGGTCCAGGCGGCCCCGGTACGGGCGATCCCGGACCGGCAGCGCGCATCACAGGCGACTTCGATATTCTGCCGTCCAATACTATTACCTGGTATGAAGCCTTTGAGCTTCGGCCAAAGAACATCACCGTAGAAAACGCCAGATACGTGTCGCACGCTTTCCGAATTGAACGAAATAGCGAGTATCACTATGGTTCTTCGAAGTATAGCCGAACCGTGTCAGACAACTATCCGTATGCCAACTACCCCGGCCTCATACATCGACATGGCGCAGGTACATACACCATATCCATGCGGATCGTGACAGACAAAGGTGACTCGGGCTGGATCGCTACGAAGCCGCTGACGATTACAACTCCGGACAACAATCGGCCGCCTGTGTTCAACGCGGGCTTCTTCGAGGGATATGATTATTACAGTTATGATCCCATCCAAGAAATTGTCGTCAACAGCAGGGTGAACCTGCGCATTATTTATGACGATAGAAAAGACCCGCCGGAGCCGTATGATCCGGAAGGGGATTACATTACGTATACGTGGGACTTTGCCGGCAGCGACAGTGCCTGGATACGCTCCTTTGCCGATAGAAGCAAGTACGGATTTTGGGAGCATGAGGAGCAGCTGCGTCACATCATTGCGGACGAGCTGGGTACGCATCGCATCAAGGTGTCGGGCTGTGACCCGTGGGGTGCTTGTGCGGAGCGGACTGTAACGCTGCGCGTCGTTCCAGAAAACCCGGTTCCGATTATTACCGGGCCGCGAGAGGTTGTGGAAGGCCGACCGCTGCCGCAACCGTTCTCGGGAGAGGAGAGCTACAGCCCGGTAAGAGGACGGACAATTGCTCGACACATCTGGACGAACAAGAAGGACGTCTACATGACCCCCGGTACAGAGGCCATCAAACTGGATGTTGAGGATAACACCGGATTAAGATCGCTCGCTCCAGCCACGCATGCATTGACGGTCAAGCCAGACTTGCCGCCAATCGCCCAGCTGCAATACGTGGACAGAGGAGTGCGGGGGGCTGCGATGACTTTCAAGGATGCCTCCTACAGCCCGGATGGCGACGAGATCGTGGAACATACAACCAAAATTGTTTGCGACCGAAATCTCAATGGCTCCTTTGAAGACGATACAAGAATAAATATCACGCGTAACGATGACGGCTCCTTCACGTACACGCCGACTATCGTAGGCTCTTGCGCTGTAGAAATATTCTTGAAGGAAGATTGGGGAAAAACCGCTCAAGGCATCTTCCCGTTTACGGTCGTCAACCTTGCACCTGAAGTAGACTTTGCCGCCTTCGGCATCAACCCGGAGCCGCCGAATATAACGGTGGTTGCTCCCCGCATGCAGGAGTTGCTGCGAGGACAAGCATCTTCTATAGCCAAAGAGCATGTGCCTACAAATAACTATGTGCTGCGCAACGCAGCGAATGAGCTGGAAACAAGAGCCGTCAGTTATTTTCAGCCCTATCGCAGCATCACCACGAGCAATGTCGATATCAGTCAAACGGGGCTATTACACAGAAGTTATTGCGGGACCTGCGGCAACACCGGTTCGATCTGGGGTTACTACTTCGATTTTGATCCCCAGAATCGAATAGATCGCAGAATATGGGGGGGGCGTAGGCACTTACGGTCACTACTTTTACAATGAAGAAATGCCGTTTCCTGTAGGTCATAGCAGAGCCTCTCTTTGGCACATGCTGAAAGATGCTGACGGCAGGTATTTGACGGTTAATCGAGACTTGGGACTTATATGGTACAGGCTTAGTCCTGCCTCGGGTCGATCCGATTACAGCCATACTTGGCGAGATTACCTGTATCGGATCAACGATCTACGACTATTCACCCCGGGGCAGGAAAAATATAATAATTATACGAATCCATATGTGGAGGTAAATGCGTATAGAACCCAGAGTACAACGGTTCCAGTACCTGGCGGAAGAGGAACACCCGATCAGGTAGAAGAACCTACACCGCCAGCAGAATTTTCGCTGCCGCCAGCAGTCATCCATAGACATCAAATGGAAATGCAATATGAACGGAATCCGAATTACGAAAATTCTCATCTACCTATTCACAGTCCGCCAATTATTCATGCAAGAAGCGAGTTTATTGCGGATTATCAAGGTAATAAATACAAAAACGTTTGTTATGTGGATCGTCTATGGTCAGATAGAACGGAGAGATGCTATCTGGTCAAGACGGATCAAAACGGGAATGAACTATGGAGATTCAGCCCTTCAGTATTGTATACCAATGAGTATATAGAGGTAGTTTATGTTGCTTCAGACAGTTCAAAGATCGTTGTGACAGACCCGTCACGACGCAACTACTACTTGCTCAATAATACAAATGGCAGCCTCATGCAGACGTACGAAACGGATACTTATAGTGGTAATACCCGCGAATATAACTTATCGCGTAAAAGTCGGCTGCATTATTTGGGTGTATATGAGGATGTGATCGCATATATCGATCAGAGTGTTGTATTAAGAAATGCCAATGGAAATTCCGCAACTACCAACCATGAAGGAACATGGCGTTTGAAATTCCGTAACCTCAAGACAAATACGACCCGTGACGTTGGTGTCATTCGCACGTATACCGGCTCAGTAGTGGATTCTTGTTGTGAACATATTTACAGTATGGTGACACCTGTTCCTCACGCTGTCATTTCCGGTGACGGGAAACTCATATTGGCCAATTATTATTCTAACGTGCTCATCTATGACATGCAGACGTATGCGTTGGAAGGAGATATCCCTACGGGTATGGAAGATCCTCTCTCATATAGAGAGTATAGGCGTGGTGGAGAAGATAGAGACAGACATTACTTTATTAAGCAAATGCATTTAACCGAGGATGGCCGACTGAAAATTGTCTATCGGACGCAATATGACAATGATGGTGGATCGTCTGATAGCGAAGAGGTGACGGAAACACTCTATACGATTCAAACCACACCGGGTGCGGGCCCGACATACAGCTACGGCTACTTGCCTGTCAACAACCAAGAATTCCAAAACGGAGACGTATCGCTTAAAGTCACCTTCAATCGAGACACGTTCAGCGATTCCGCATCAGCTGGAATCGGCTTCCGTTCGCAGAATCACCGGAACATGTACCGGGCGGAGCTCTCGACAGACCGAGTCAGTCTGGTCAAATATGTAAATGGCGTACCAACCGTGCTAGGCAGCTATGACTATCCAATCCGAGAAGGGCAGACGTATACGCTGCGTGTCAGAGCAAGAGGCGCGCACATGACGGTTTATGTGAACGGTGTGCCTGTCATCGAGAAATCCGATAGCACGTATGCTGCAGGGCGATTTGGCTTGTATGCGGAAGTGCCGCATGTCGTGCTGAAGGATCTGCAGGCAGAATTGTTCGAAGGAAGCGGTTCGAATGTTGAAAACCAAGCTATCGTGAACATGCCGATCACGTACACGAAATCGTACAATGATCTCGAGAATGATCCGCTCATTTCCGACATGACAACTTGGACATTTACCAACACGCAGCCATACAAGTTTCTGAATGCCGGTGACGGCCATTCGGATCGTCCGGGCACGAACACGTACAACGGTGTCACCGTAAGAGAGCCAAGTCCGACACTGACTAAAGTCGGGGTATTCAAGGTGGATCTGAAAGAAACGGATGATCCGGCCCCGAGTGGCTTCAAGTATCCGAATAATCGGTACGCCGAGTACCGGAAAGAGTCCTACCCGGCTACCCGCTACATCGTCGTACATCGGCAGCCAATCGCACGATTTACGGTATCTGTATCTTCCACGGATCACACGGTCATCTGGAACGATACCAGCTATGATCCGGACCGCTGGCTGAGTGCAACCAATTACAGTACAGAGGCAACCGGGATTAATTATCGCACGACGAGAGGAATTTTGGAGAGAAAGTATTACTACAAGACACCTAGCGGGCAGATTGTGAATTCCAAGCTGGTAACTCCACGGGAAATCGGGGTGTATACCGTCGGTTTGGCCGTTAAGGATGAATACGGCGCATGGAGTGACTGGACAACACAGGACCTTGAGATCACTACACTTCCTGAGCCGGACGAACCGCCCAAAGCGGGCTTTACGGTCAGCACTACGAGCACTTATCGAGGCGTCAATGTGACGATCATATCAACTGCATCAGACAAGGAAGACGGTCCGGCTGCCAACCTGCCGCATGAATACTATATCCGCAATCTGGACAGCGGCGAAGCGGAAACCTTGCAGAGCACAAGCCGCGGCACGTGGACAAAAAGCTTCTCGTCGATTGGCCGCATGCAGATCCGGCAGGTGGTGACCGATTCGAAGGGACAGAGTGACCAGGCAATTCGCATAGTCACGGTCAACAACCGGCCGCCTACAGCCAACGTGACAACGCCCGCAAGCAGCAATACAGCGGCCCCAACCGAACTGGACGAGCTGCGTCCGACATTGCGCTTCACCTACAGCGATGCGGACGGAGATACCCAGGAGCGCTTCCAGCTGCGCATTAGTCGCTATGACGGGACGCTTGTAATGGATTCAGGCGAAATTCGTTCCGGCAGCAGACAGTGGGTGCCGACAGCCGATCTGCCGGAGGACGTGAACCTGCAGGTGCGTGTACGTGTGCATGATGGCATCGAATGGGGCAACTACAGTTCGCCTAAGTATATGGTCATTCATACGAATAAGCCGCCGACGGCCCAATTCGATTGGGTGCCTAAGCCAGTATGGGAAGGGGACACGGTCACGCTGCTCGATCAGTCCACAGATCCGGATAGCGACATCTTAATTCGCCAGTGGCAGATAACGACTCCAGATGGGAGCATTCTGAATTTCGGCGATGTGGGGATAGTTGTGCAGCGATTCGCGGAGCCCGGCCGTTACCGGGTGGCGCTGACGGTATCCGATGGCCGGGAGTCAGACCGGGTCGAGCATCTGATCGAGGCGCAGCCGCTGACGCTGGAAGCGCAGGTGAATCATACGCCGAATTGGCTGGAGGCGCATGAGCGGCTCGGGCATGAGACGGAAACGCCGCCCAAGGATTTTTATTCCGGCGAGAAATGGCTGCTGGCCGCGGCAAGCTCGCCTTATCCGGTAGAAGAGGTATGGGCGTCCTTCTCGGCGAAGGGCCGCGATGGCCGAATGATCTCCCTGGAGGTTCGATTGCAGGAGGACGGCGCACCGGATCGATTCGCTGGCGAGATGTACGATGAGCGGATGACTTCGGTGACGGAAGGCTTGGCGCCGGATTTGTACGAGGTGAACTTCCGCATCCGCTACGGCAACGGGGTAGAGAAGGAGGCGACGGTTCCGCTGCGCATCATCGGCAGCGTCTACGAACCGGGCGGGGTGTTCCGCAGAAGGTAATGCGTTCCTCCTGCTGCGTTCGGCGCATGACAACTCTCTGAACACCCGCCTCCGATTAAACGTTTGTCTGGCTCAATAGCGGGAAAAAATGGTCTTGATCGACGTGACTAGGAGGAAATGACCGAAATAACGGGCATAGTTGGCGCAATATGGGGGGGAGGCCTGGCCTTCAGCTGAAATTGCACGGAATAAGACCGTTTCACTCTGCTATCCCCATAGCAGAAGGAACGCATTCGAAGATTAGACCTTTTTGTTCCGCAATGGTCGCCTCCACGCTTTCGGGTGCCGTGTCAACCGACCGGATGTTGTATTAGCCGAACAGCATGAATGAAAGAGGGCTGATCCCTTAATCGGGTTCAGCCCTCTTTGCTTGCTTCCGGAAGTACCCACGCACGCAGCAGACGGATGACGGCTTCCTCAATATGCTGCGCATCAACAGGAGCGGACAAAATATTTCTCTGCAAGTTGTAACCATCCAGCAGCGCCATGATCAGTGACGCGATTGTGTGGCTGTCTGTTTGCCAGCGAAGTCCGTTGCGCGATGAGATTTTGTCCAGCAGCTCCGCAAGGAAGCGGGCCCAGTTGGCATAATGGAGCTGCAGCTTGCTTCTGACCTCCTCATCCCGGAGAGCGATCTGATAAAACTCGAAGAAGATGAGGCACCATTGATCGCGCTCGGCAAGCTCGATGAACAGTCGGATGCCATGTCTGACACTGGCTGTCCAATCCTCCTGGAGGATGAAGGAAGAGAGGAAGCGGTCAATGAATTCCTGAATCAGATTCTGGGTGAACGCTGCAAGGAAATCGTCCTTGCTCTTGAAATGTACATAAAAGGCAGCCTTCGAATAGCCTGCTGTTGTTGCGATGTCCTCAATGCTCGTATGCATGTAGCCCTTCTCGGCGATTACCTGCAGCGCAGCTTGAATAAAAGCATCATACGATTGCATACGCTTCATTTGATGCTTGTTGACGGGTAACTCCATGCGCCAGCCTCCCTCTCCATGAATTTCTCATATTTACAACATTCTAATGAGTAACGACAAAATCAGACGTTGACTGGCTGGAAGCAGCGGCCTTATAATCAGTGTGAGAAATGGTAACCAGTCGTTCAGTATTTGCTAACCAAGCAGACAGTCTTTTATTCTATCATCTTACCAAATGCCTGGAGGAGGTTCAACGTACTCGCAAAAGATGCAATCCGCAGAAATTTTTCTGGCCAGAAAATTTCTAAATAAAAAAAAGCAATAGGAAAGGAAGTTCCTAATGAGAAAACTGTTGTTCTTGAGTCTCTGCTTGATGCTGATGCTCTCCGTTCCGGCTTACGCCAGCAGCAAGGATATGCTGGATACAGTCGTTTCGCTCCATGGCAACGGCTTGACGAAGGAGGAGTTGGCGAAGCAGGTCGCCGCGTTGTCCCAGGAAACAGGCATGACTGAGGATGAAATCCTCAATCAAATTCACAGTGAGTTGCTGGTTGCTGTTCAATCCGCAACTCCGGAACGTCCTGCGATGACGCTGAAATCTTCATCCTCCGGCGGCGGCAGCGGCGGTACTTACCAGCTTCATTCCAGCCGCAAAGGCACATTCTTCTATCAGCCGGCCTCGACGTTGTTCGTAAATCATGGACATATTGGCATTTACTATACGACCACGACGATCGTTGAAGCAGCGAATCCTAGTTCAGGCGTAAGAAGAGTATCGATCAACGGCAGAATGGTAGAAAGCGGCTCCCGCATTATGACAGCCAGAACCACGACGACCACGCAAGACTCGCAAGCAGCAGACTGGGCAAACGGCAAGGTTGGCAACTCCTATAATAACAACTTTGCCATCAACCGCTCTTGCGGGGGCAGCTCCTTCAATTGCTCCCAGCTCGTATGGTGTGCCTTCATGCAAGTGGCCAACGTTGATCTGGATGGCAATGGCGGCTTGGGCGTATATCCGAATGATATTCGCGATTCCAGCAGAGTCTCGACCCTTCGTACTTATTAATTCATAAACAGTCATCCGAGAGGTTCAGGTCATGTCATCTGGACCTCTCCTATATTTTATGACAGAGGGGCGTTCGTATGGGGATGAACAGGCAGCAAGGTCCATATTTCATAGAAATGAGCATCCGGGCGGCAGTTGTTCTGCTGCTTATAATTATGCTAGCAGGCTGCATTGAAAAAAACGACAACGCTGAACCTTCCTTTGCCGGAGAGTCGGTCGCTTGGGAGGAGGCGACGGCAGCGCTCTATTTTTCTACAGATTTGGTACATGAAAAAGTGGATGACGGCACAGGGTATTTGGTGCTGGTCGATGAGTCGGGCGAGTTCGCCTCCTTGCGGAGCGAAGGGCTGGAGTGGAATGCCCTCATTCCGCTGGAAGGACAGCTTGTGCTGAACCAGAAGGAACAGCTGCTGCTCATAGATGAACAAAGCCAAGTGGAACGCATCGCCTATGAGGACTGCCGGGTGCCGGCAGGGTACGGACAGTCTTCCGGCACGCTGGACGCAACCGGCCAGTACTATGCGTTGTTCAACGACCGATTTACCGAGGATTACTCCGGCTACATTTCCAAGGTTCGCTGGGGGGGAGCCGACAGTCATCACTGCGGCATCATTGAGGAGTATTTGGAAGCCTGGGGCGACGATGAGGAGCAGCTCTATCTCATCTCTTCCGGGTTGGACGATCCGAAGGAACTATACTTCCATACGGTAGCCTTTCAAGGCGAGGAGCTAGTCAACCAACGGACGTTCCTGAAGGAAATGGAGACAGACGCCCGATTTATGTTTACCAATCTGGTCCCGCATGACCATTACATGTACGGCATCTTTGCCGAGCTTCACGGCAGCACTGTGGAACTCCAGCTGATGGAGATAGACATCGCGTCCAAGCCGGCGTCCATGCAAGTGTATCCGTTGCTGCAGTATCCGGACGATACCACTCAATACTACTTCTTTAACCGAAGCACCCTGACGGTCGCGGACGGCTCCCTCTATTTCGTAGACGGATTTGGAGATGTGTACGCGACTGATCTGGAGCATAAGCAAACAGAGCTGCAATTCCATTTGCAAGGTTATGAAAGACAGGAGTATAAGCAGAGCGAGTATGCGCGTTTCCAGGAGGAACGCCTGCACTTTTTCCGATTCCATGAAACAACCGGCATGTATCAGCTGCAAACTTTTGATTTGTCCGGGAAGCTGGAACGCACCGTCGTGATCCCTGAATTGCAGGAGCAAATCGGGAGAAGCGGCGTGTTCTTATATGATTTTTACGTGTTTGAAGACCGGCAATGAGGCCGGCTGCTTCAGCAGCGCTGGCAGGAGGGACATGAAAACATTTTACATTTTTCGACAAATATCTCTGTTGTTGCACCTCACAATATTCCTATATAATCACTTTAGAGTGATTATGCCAATTGATGTATAGACATTATACATATATACATTAATTAAATGTAAAATAATCTAAATTATAGAAGGAGGTTCAACCAGCCACTCACTTATGTTGTGGAGATTTTTCTGACCAGAAAATTTCTAATAAATTCGAATGGGAATGAGAAAACTGTTGTTCCTGAGTCTCAGCTTGTTGGCTGTTGTCTGTTCCTGCGTACGCCAGCGGCAAGGATTTGCTGGACACAGTTGTGGCGCTTCACGGCGGCGGCTTGACGGTAGAAAGCGATTCCCGGCTCATGAAGGTCAAAAAGACTTCCTTATCGCAAGACCAACAAGCAGCTTTATGGGCGGAATCCAAGATTGGTTCCTCATACAACAACAATTTTGCCATCAACCGTTCTTGCGGAGGCAGTTCCTTTAATTGCTCTCAGCTCGTATGGTGCGCCTTCATGGATACAATAGGCCTTGATTTGGATGGCAATGGGGGCTTGGGCGTATATCCAAAGGATATTCGAGATTCCAGAGAAGTGCTCACTTTGAAAACATATTAATATCTGTATGTACATCCGAGAGGTTCAGATGATCTTAATCTGAACCTCTATTATTTTCGAACAGAGTTATAAGGATTGCAGAGTTCCGGCCGGTTACGGGCAGTCTTCCGGCCTGCTGGAGGCCTCCTAGTCGGTTGGACAGGGAGGCAACTATCTGTATGATTTTCTAGTTTTTTAGGCGGGACGGCTGTTGCAAAGAAAAGAAGAGGAGAGAGCGAACCTATGCATATACAAGATCAATTTGATCAAAGCGTGCGTGAACACCTGCAATCGATCCCAACGGGTGTGGCCGAAGCATTGGCACAAACATTTCGCGATCAAGATGTTGTTGTTCTGGAGCAGCTGCTGCCTGAAGACCTGCGCCGCAGAATGGAAGACGAGGCGTTGACGATCCTGGAACGGTGGGGCAGGCGCAGGGAGACCGTCATACCACAGACAGGCAATACGCCGCGATGCTTCAGCAGTGCAGGCAGAATGGTAATTAAGGAGAATGGCGTGTATATCCCGGCTTTTTTCTCGTCCGCGCCCATCCGGGATTTTCTAAAGAAGGTCAACGGGCATCAAGATGTGCTTCCGGTGCCTTACGAACCGGAGGAATACCTGATCAACAGACAAGAGGCATCCGGGGATACGCATGGCTGGCATTGGGACGATTATGCATTCGCCTTGATTTGGATGGTAGAATCGCCGTCGCCGGATGACGGTGCATGGATCGAGTACGTGCCGCACACAGAATGGAATCGCGAAGATAAGGAGCACTGTGTGCAGCGGGTGCTGGATGCCCATCCCGTAAGAAGGCTGCATGTTCCCCAGGGTCAGTGCTATTTCATGAAAGCGAATACGACGATGCACCGGGTCAGCCCGTTGTTCGGTTCATCGCGGCGCACGGTCATTGTGTTTACGTATGCCTCGAAGGAGGACATGCACAAAGACATTTCGCACGAGACGATGGAGCAAATTTGGGCAGACGACATTCAGGGCAGCGGCCAGACGGCATCGAAACAAAAGGTATTTATCTAATCACGGAAACATGCAATGGAGGGTGACACGTGAAGACACTGCAGGATATCATCAGTCAGGCCGCAAAGGGCGGCAAGGGCATCTTCGCCATTTCGGGACAAGCGGACACCTATCTTGCTTATGCGGACTTGTATCGGCAATCTCTAGTCATGCTCAAGCGGATGCAGGACCAAGGGATGAAACCCCGCCAGGAAGTCGTGCTGTATGTGGAGCAGCCGATCGATTTCCTGGTGTCGTTCTGGGCATGCATATTGGGCGGATTTATCCCGGTTCCCATTACCGCTTCCCTGCAGCCTGAGCATTTGCGGAAGCTGGAGAACATCTGGCGCTTGTTGGAGCACCCTTGGCTTATTACAGATTTTGATTTGCAGAAGGCGGAACTTTCGCTTTCTGTACAGCGTGACGGGAACTTTATTCTGCGTCCGGAAAAAGGGGAAATCGGGCAGGGAGCAGGCAGTGTTCGGCAGTGCGAGGAAGAGGAAGTGGCATTTATCCAGTTTTCCTCCGGTTCCACGGGCGAGCCCAAGGGGGTGATGCTGACCCACCGCAATTTGCTGGCCAATATTCGGGCGATTCAGAAAGGGATGGAGTTTGAGCCGGACGGTCGCTGTCTGAACTGGATGCCGTTCACCCATGACATGGGACTGATCGGCGGCCACCTGGTGCCGCTGGCTGCGGGCGCCCATCAATACCAGATGCCGACAGCTCTATTCATTCGCCGGCCCTCTCTCTGGCTGAAGAAAGTGAGCGAGCACCGGATTCACTATTTGTCCTCTCCTAACTTTGGCTATAAATTCGTGTTGGACTACTGTCGGGACAAGGATCTGGAAGGGCTGGACTTGTCCGGCGTGCGGCTTATTTTCAATGGAGCGGAACCGATCTCGCCCACGCTGTGCGCGCAGTTCATGGAACGCCTGCAGCCTTGCGGACTCCAGCCCAATACGATGTTCCCGGTTTACGGCATGGCGGAAGCGAGCCTGGCCGTAGCTTTTCCTCCTATAGGAGAAGCGGTGCGCATTGTGAAGGCAGAACGCCGCAGTCTGGCCAAGGGAGAGCGTGTCCGGGTGGCTGGAGATGCCGACGCGGGGGCGCTCTTCGTGGATGAGGGGTACCCGGTTCAGGATTGCGCCGTGCGTATTTGCGGCGAGCAGGATGAAGTACTGCCGGACTGGACCATCGGACATATTCAGATACAGGGAGACAATGTGACGCAGGGCTACTATCGAAACCCGGAGGCTACACGCCGGGCGTTCACAGCGGATGGCTGGCTGCGAACCGGGGATCTTGGCTTTATGCGCGATGGCCGGCTGGTCGTTACCGGACGGGAGAAGGATATCCTGTTCGTCAACGGGCAAAACGTATATCCCCATGACCTGGAAGCAATCGCGATACAAGTGGAAGGCGTGGAGCGCGGACGCATCGCTGCTTGCGGCGTACGCCCTAACGAGGGCTGTGAGGACGAGCTGTTGTTCTTCCTGGCTGCGGCGAGGACGAATTGGGACGTGATCCTGCCTCTGGCCGACAGCGTGCGCCAGGCTGTAAAGGCGGAGACAGGGCTGAACGTAAACGCGGTCATCCCGGTTCGTCATCTGCCGAAGACGACGAGCGGCAAGCTGCAACGATACAAGCTGGCCGAGCAATATATGCGGGGGGACTATGAGGAGCTGCTTCGGGAAATGCGCGAGCAGGGGTCGCTCCGTCAACAGGCTTCTGTGCCGCTGTCCGAGACAAATGCGGGCGCGCAGCTGCTGGCGTTGGTGCAGAGAGCTGCCCGCCGCGATCAAGCGGCAGGCGACAGCTTCTACGAATGGGGGATCGATTCACTCAAGCTCGCCTACTTAAGCGAACTGCTCGCGGAGACGTACGGCGTAGAGATTTCCGTTCCTCAGCTTCTGGAGCTGGGCAGCTTGACCCGACTGTCCGCTTATTTGGAAGAAGCCCGGCTGGTGCAAGAGAACGTGCGGGAAGTGATTCCTATACATGGGGCCGGCCGGACTGCGGCAATTCCCGCGCTGCCTAACCAGCGAAGGCTGTATGTGCTCGAGCAGCTGGGACAAGCCGGGACTGCCAATCATATCACGATTGCCTTGCAGATGCCGGCAAGGATCGACATCGAACGCTTGCAAGCGGCACTGCTGCAGCTGGCGGACGCTCATGCTTCGCTGCGAATGGCCTTTGCCGACGATGGCCGCGACCTGTATTGGCGCGTATATGCGTCTGTACCTGTGCAAGTGGAAAGGATAGAGGGACAGGGGGGATATCGGGAACGCATTGCCGCTTGGCAGAAGCCGTACACGCTGAATCGTCCGCCGCTGTGGCGGGTTGGCCTGTTGCATGACAAGGAGACAGACAAGGATATACTGGTACTCGACTTTCACCACACGATAACGGACGGCAGCTCGGTACTGGCGATGCTGGAAAATTTGTTCCGCTGCATGTCCGGCGAAGCCATTCAGGGTGAGAAGGCGACTTTGGCGGATTTTTGCGTTTGGCGGCTGCAGCGGGAGGGAGCAGGCGATTTCGAAGCGCCGCGGGCTTATTGGCTTGGCCAATTCTCGGAGCCGCCGCAGGCGCTGGAGCTGCCGACGGACAGGAAGCGGCCTCCGGCATGGACATTCAAGGGTGACAGCTTATCCTTTGAAGCCGGCGCTGACTTGACCGCGAAGCTGAGACAGCTGGCACAGGCAACCGGTGTGACGCCTTATATGGTGCTGCTCGCAGCGTACTATGTATGGCTTTCGAAGGTGACGGGCGAGCAGGATATTGTGATCGGCTCGCCGCTTGCCAATCGGGAACACGCCGAGCTGCGGCGTACAGGCGGCATGCTGATCAATACGCTGCCTTTGCGGCTGCAAGGACAAGCGGAGGAATCCTTTGCCCGGCTGCTGCAGCATGTGAAGCAGAAGGTTAGGGAGGCACTGGCAAATCAGGCCTATTATACGGAAGAGCTTGTGGAGCAGCTCCAGCTTCGGCCGACATGGGATCGCAATGCGCTGTACGACGTCGTGTTCGTCATGCAGCAGACGGATCTTGCCCTGCCGGAGGAGTTCCAGACAGTCGAGTGGCTGGAAACGGCACGCCATACAGCCAAGGTCGACCTAAGCCTGGAGGCGGCGGAGAGGGCGGGCAAGCTCGGCTTTGTGCTGGAGTATAGTTCAGATTTGTTCGAGCGCGACACGATACGCCGACTGGCCGACTACTACATCCGCATTCTGGAGGCTGTCGCGCTGAATCCAGACACTTTACTTGCGCAGATATCGCTGGTCGGGCCGGAAGAACGCCGCCTCCTTGACCGTTTCCAGCACGGACAAGACATGCCCGGCGAGTGCCTGCCGTTCCCGGTGCGGTTTGCGAAGCAGGCGCTCCGAGAGCCGGGCAGGCTGGCATTGCATGGGGATAAAGGCGGTTTGTCCTATGGCGAGCTGTATGCCGAGGCGGATCGGTTGACCTGTGCGCTGCAGCAGCGCGGAGTTGGGCGAGAAGCGGTTGTCGGCATTCTGATGGAGAGCGGTCCCAAGCAGCTTGCCGCATGCTTGGCGGTTTGGCAGGCGGGCGGGGCATGTCTGCCGATAGACCTGGGTTATCCGGATGCGCGCATTCGCTACATGGTACAGGATACCGAGCCAGTCATCCTCATCGTCGATGCAGCGGGAAGGGAACGGCTCGCAGGCTATACCTCGCTGGTTCCGTATGATCTCCTGTGGCAGGAAGGCGGGGAGGGAGGAGCCGGAGCGGTGCAGCTGAAGCAAGGGGACTTGGCCCTGCTGCTCTACACTTCGGGCACGACGGGAGAGCCAAAAGGGGTAATGCTTGAGCATGGCAGCCTGTCCGCTTATATCGATGCTTTTCAGCGGGAATTCAAACTCTCGCCAGAGGATGTGGTGCTGCAGCAGGCGTCCTTCGCCTTCGACAACTATATAGAGGAAGTGCTGCCGGCTTTGACGGTTGGCGCCTCCTTGGTCATGATGCAGAAGGTGGATGTGCTGGACATGCCTACGCTGGCGGAACGGTTGGAGGAGGAACAGGTTACGGTCATCAGCTGCAGCTCGCAGCTGGTGCACGAAATCAATCAGCTGCCGCTGCCTTCATCCCTGCGCCTTGTGATTAGCGGCGGTGATACGCTGAAGCCGGAGTCCGTCTCGAATCTGATGCAGCATTGTGCAGTTTACAATACATACGGTCCTACGGAGGCAACCGTGTGCGCTGCCTACTACTGCTGCAATCCCGAGGACGAACGCTTCCCGATCGGCAAGCCGATTTCCGGGTATCAAATCTATCTCGCGGATGGTCAGGGGAATCCGGTTCCGGTCGGCGTACCCGGCGAAATCTGCGTGGCTGGACCTGGCGTGGCCAGAGGCTACTGGGGAAAGCCCGAGCTGACAGCAGAGCGATTTGGCCATGCACCGTTCGCCGGCAATGAGCGGATATACCGAACCGGCGATCAGGCGCGTTGGCTCCCGGACGGCAACTTGATCTTTCTTGGCCGTGCAGACCAGCAGATCAAAATCCGCGGTTACCGGGTAGAGCTGAGCGAGGTGGAGAAGGCGATTGAGCAATGCTCGGGCGTTGCGGAAGCGCGGGTAGTTCCGCTGCGCGAGGGCGAGCATTACACGGCGCTGTGCGCCTATTTTGTCGGGAGAAAGGAATGGTCGGCGGCCGAGTTGAGACGACAGCTGTCCGAGCACCTGCCGGATTACATGCTTCCGGCCTATTATGTTGCTGTCGACCGCATTCCGCTTACCGTACATGGCAAGCTTGACCGCAGCCGCCTGCCTGATCCGGCATTGGCTGCGGCACAGAGCAGGAACGCTGAAGCGCCCAGGGACGAGCTTGAGCGGGGGCTGGCCTGCATGTGGAGCGAGCTGCTCCGCTTACCGGATATCGGGATCGACGACTCCTTTTTCGAACTGGGCGGACACTCCCTGCAGGCGACCTTGTTGGCGACACGCATACAGAAGACATTCGGCGTGCGGGTGACTGTCAGGGAAATCTTCCTGCAGCCGACGGTTCGCGAGCTGGCCGCGCGCATTCGCGAAGCACGCTCGGATGCGCTGCCGCCAATCGCGAGAGTGGAGCGGACGACAGCGGAATTTCCGGCATCCGCAGCACAGGCGCGTATGTATATCCTGCAGATGATGAATCCGGCTTCGACGGCCTATAACATCAGCAAAGCCCTGCGCATCGAAGGCAAGCTGGAGGCTTCGCGCCTGGAAGCGGCGCTGCAACAGCTCGCTGCACGCCACGAGCCACTGCGCACCTCGCTTCATTACAGGGACGGCAAGGTATGGCAAAGGCTCCATGAGCCGGCAAACTTTGCGTTGGCGATCGCAGAAGTGTCTGAGCGGCACATTCATGCGGCCCTCCAACAGCACATTCGTCCGTTTGATCTGGCCAAGCCGTCCTTGTTCCGCGCTGTCTTGTTTCGAATGGCGCCCAATCTGCACATGCTGTTTCTTGACTTGCACCACAGCATTGCCGACGCTACTTCGCTTGGCGTATTGCTGGACGAGCTCCAGCGCTTGTATGCCGGAGAGAGGCTGCCTGAAGCCGAGCTTCACTACATAGATTACAGCATGTGGGAGCAGGAAGGGGCGGCATCCAATTACAGAAAGCGCCAAGAGCAGTATTGGCTGAAGCAGTTCGCAGCCCTCCCGCCTGTATTGCAGCTGCCGACAGACAAGCCCCGGTCGGACGTACAGAACGACAACGGCCGCACCCTGCGCGTTGCGCTGCAGCGGGAGCAGGCAGATGTCCTGAAGCAGATGGCTTTGTCGAGCGGTACGACCTTGTTCGCTGTTTTGCTGTCCGCTTATGCGGTGCTTCTCTGGAAATATAGCGGGGAGGATGATCTTGTAATCGGCATACCGGTATCGGGCCGCACGCACGGGGATGTGGAGCGGATGGTTGGCATGTTCGTCAATACGCTGCCGATTCGCTGCTTTCCGAGATCGGAGCTATCCGTGCAGCAATGGTTGGAGCAGGTCGGGGATACCGTCTTGGCGGCTATGGATGCCCAGGATTATCCGTTCGACGAGCTGGTTGAACAGCTGAAGCTGGAGCGCGGCGGCAAGCGCAATCCGCTTTTCGACACAATGTTCGTCATGCAGAACGCGCCGCTGCCGGACATGCGACTGGGAGAAGTGACGATGCAGCCGCAAGAGGTGGATCCGGTCAGCGCCATGTTCGATCTTGTTCTGGAGTGCATGGAGAACGAGGATGGCTTGCAGCTGAAGCTGGAATACAGGGCAGCTCTGTTTGCGCCTGACACGGTGGAACGGGTGGCGGGCCACTATATGCAGCTGCTGCGCGAAATGGCGCGCAAACCGCATGCCAGTCTGGACGAATTGAACTTGCTGTCAGACGAAGAGAGGCAGCTTGTCCTGCACAAATTCGCCGAATCGGCTCAAGCTGGGCCGTTGCCGGCGCGAATGGTCGTTGAACAATTCACGGAGCAGGCAAAGCGAACGCCGCATCAACCGGCCGTGCAGTTTGGCGAGCGTATGCTTACGTACCGCGAGCTGGATAGATTGAGCGAGGCTTGGGCGCATACGCTGCGGCAGTGCGGGGCGGAACGGGAGCAAATTGTCGGCGTAGCCGCGGAACGGGGGATTATCCAAATTGCCGCGCTGCTTGCTGTATGGAAGGCCGGCGCGGCTTATCTGCCCATAGATCCCGAATATCCGGAGGAACGGGTTGCCTTCATGATAGCAGACAGCGGCCTGAAGCTGCTGCTGACAGACGGCAAGCTCATCGCAGCCATTCCGCAGGAGGTTCGGCAGCTGCGCTTGACCGATGACGGGGCCGGCGGTCTGGCGGAAGTTGCCGCTGGCGGAGAGCAGGCAGCGGCAGCCGGCGGAAACCAAGCAGATGCCGTAGGAACAGGCCAGCGGAACGATGGCCGGCACATTGGCAATTCAGCCTCGCATGACTTGGCAGATGCACGATGCGAAATGCCGGAGCAAGGCGCGAACCGGCTGCCGGTGAACCGTCCGGGAGATTTGGCTTATGTGCTCTATACCTCGGGGACGACAGGCAGGCCGAAGGGAGTCATGGTCGAGCACCGGAATGTCGCGGCGTACGTATCTGCCTTCCGGCAGCAATTCCGGTTGACGACTGCGGATGTGGTTCTTCAACAGGCAGCCTTCACCTTTGATGTCTTCGTGGAGGAAGTATTTCCGGCCCTCGCCGCGGGCGCGACCATTGCGGCAGTATCCAAAGAGGAGCTGAGGCAAATTCCCCTGCTGGCTGAGAGGCTTGCGAAATCCGGAGTTACCGTCATAAGCTGTTCGCCGCTGCTGCTGAACGAGCTGAACCGTCATCCGATTCCGGACAGCCTCCGGCTGGTGATCAGCGGAGGCGATGTGCTCAAGCGAAGCCATGTCGCGCGATTTCTAGAAAGGTGCGAAGTGTACAACACATACGGGCCGACGGAGACGACAGTGTGTGCCAGCTATGGACGCGTGGAGCCCGATCAGGAGCGGATCAGCATCGGCAGGCCGATTGCGCATTACAAGGTGTATATCCTGGACGACCGCAATCTACCTGTCCCTGTGGGAATGCCAGGGCAGCTCTGCATCGCGGGGGCCGGAGTAAGTCGGGGTTATCTGGGTCGCCCCGAAGGGATGGAAGAGGCGTTCATACCGAGCCCGTTCTGTGAGGGGGACACGCTCTATCGGACTGGCGACCGGGCCAAATGGACAGCGGACGGAGCCTTGATCTATCTGGGACGCGTTGACCAGCAGGTCAGCATTCGCGGGTACCGGGTGGAGCCTGGGGAAATTGAACGGGTGCTGCAGCGCCATGAAGCGGTCAGAGAGGCAGCGGTTGCGTGCCGAACAGATGGCAGCGGCGATTCGTATTTGTGCGCCTACATCTTGGCGAACCGCGATTGGAGCCGGAAGGAGCTGCGGAGCTTCATGGCCCGCTATTTGCCGGATTATATGCTTCCGTCCTTCGTTGTAGAGCTGGATGCGCTGCCGATGACCGTTAACGGGAAGCTGGACATGCGGGCGCTGCCGGATCCGCGAAGCGGACAGCGTGAACAGTCGCCGCAAGCAGCGCCTCGGAACGAAATGGACTTGCGGCTGATCGAGATATGGAAGGCTGTACTGGATGTGGAGGACGTCGGCTTGACGGACGACTTCTTCGAGCTGGGCGGCCATTCGCTGAAGGCGCTCGCCTTGGCGCATCGCATTGGCCAGGAATGGGGGCTGGATGTTCCTGTCACCCTGATCTTCGAAGCATCCCGGCTCGCTGACATGTCGGACGAACTGCAAGCGATGGAGGCTGTTGCAGCGGAGGAGGCGATTCCTGCACTGCCGCCGCAGCCGCATTACCCGCTGTCCTCTGCCCAGAAGCGGCTCTACTTCATCGAGCAGATGGAAGGCGCGTCAACGGCTTACAACATGCCAGCCGCATTTCGTATAGAGGGCGAGCTATATCCGGATCGCCTGGCCCGCGCCTGGCGCGAGCTGATTCGTCGGCATGAAGCGCTGCGAACGTCCTACGTGCTCGCGGACGGCGAGCCGCGAATGGTTGTGCATGCGGCAGAAGCGGTGGAGTCAGAAGTGAAGATTGCGCCCATGATGGACGAGCGTGCCGCCAGAGAAGAGATGCAACACTTCGTTCGTCCGTTTGATTTGTCCCGGGCGCCCCTATGCCGCATGCAAGTGCTGCCGCTTGCGCAGCAAAGCAGCCTTGTGCTGATAGATGTGCATCATCTCGCTGCGGATGCGGTGACCATCGAGCTGCTGTTCCGGGACTTTGAGGCCTTGTACCTGGGCAGGGAGCTGCCCCCGCTTTCGGTTCAATACAAGGAGTTTGCCGCATGGCAGCAGGCGCCTGACGGCAGAGCCTTGCGCCAGCGCGCCTATTGGCTAGACCGGCTGGCCGGCGATTGGCCGCTGATGCGCTTCCCGACCGATTATCCGAAGGGGGAACGCCGCGAGCTGGCCGGGGAAGGAAGGGTTTCCTTGCCGCTGGGGACGAGCTTGTCCAGACAAGTGGAAGCGCGGGCAGTCAAGCACAAAGCGACGCCGTATATGTACATGCTGGCGGCATATTTTGTCTTGTTGTCCAAGTACACCTCCCAGCATGACCTGATTGTCGGCATTCCGGTGGTTGGCCGCTCGCTGCCGGTATGGGAGCAGACCGCTGGCATGTTCGTCAACACGCTGGCTCTGCGTCAGCAGCCAGCCGGAGACAAGTCATTTGAGCAATTTTTGGCAGAGACCAAAGAGGCGCTTTCCGGCGCTTTCCGGCATCAGGATGCGCCGCTTGAGTCGGTCGTCGAGGAGCTGCAGGCCGCAGGCGGCCGCCAGGGAGTTGCCATGGCAGAGCTGCTGCCTACGCTTTTCTCATACCGGGAGGAGCGGGAGTCCTACCAGTTCGCCGGTCATTCGGCAAGCTGGGTACCGCTTCGCACAGGCAAGGCGAAATTCGATTTCGCCATTGAGGCAGTGCGGCAAGCAGACGGATACGAGATGGAGCTTGTCTACGCCTCCGATTTGTTCCGCATCGAGACGATGGAGGCCTTCCTGCGCCACTACATTCATATATTAGACGCAGTGCTGGAACAGGAGGAGCGCTCGATCTCCTCGATATCGCTGCTGTCGAGGGAAGCAGCCCTGCGCCAGCTGGAACGATACAATCCGCCCAAAAGGGAAATGGCTCATCTTCCGATTCACTACGCCATCGAGGCGCAGGCCGCGAGCATTCCGGACCGCATAGCTGCCGTGCATAACGAAAGCGCGCTTCGTTATTCCGAGTTGAACGGCAAAGCCAACGCGCTGGCTGTAAGACTTCGCGGACGAGGCATAGGCAAGGGCAGCTATGTGCCTGTGTGGATGGATAGAAGCTTCGAATTGGTCATCTCGCTGCTTGCCGTGATGAAGGCCGGCGCTGCTTTCGTTCCGATGGATGTGAATTGGCCGGACGAGCGGTCGAACGCGATCATCAGCGCTGCCGGGGCTAAGCTTGTGCTGTCGGCAGCAGAGCACGCAGTCAAGCTTCCCCGTGGAGTCGTCGATCAGGTGGAGGTAGTGGCCGTCAAGGCTGTGGAACTGCCGCTCATTCCGGATTTGGCAGTCCCGGTAGAGCCGGAGGATGCCATGTATGTCATCTACACGTCGGGATCGACGGGCACGCCGAAGGGCGTCGTCGTGCCGCACAAGGGAATTGCCAACCGCTTCTATTGGATGGATGCCTATTTCGGAGAAGAGGCTGTGCAATCAGTATTGCAGACAACCTCCCATGTGTTCGACAGCGCCGTATGGCAGCTGTATTGGCCGTTGACGCGCGGCGGCCGCACTGTGCTGCCCGATGGGGAGCGGCTGCTGCATGCGGACTATTTGACCGAGACAATCGAGCGCCATCAAGTGACGCTTGTGGATTTCGTCCCGTCCGTGTTCCAAGTGATTGTAGATCAGCTTGTGGGCGGGGCCGCTGATTGGACAGAGCGGCTGCGCCCGGTGACAAGCATAATTGTCGGCGGGGAGGAAGCAGCGGCTGGAGCGATCCAGGCTTTCCGGAGACTGCGGCCGGAGGTGCAGATCACGAATTTGTACGGGCCGACAGAGGCGAGCATTGGCTGTGTCAGCTACGAGATTCGGGGCGGCGAAGGGCGCCGCATTCCGATTGGCCGTCCGATTCCGAATGTGCAGATCATGCTGCTAGACCGCGACCTGCATGTTGTGCCGCCTGGCGTTGCCGGGGAGATTTATATTGCGGGCGATTGCCTGGCGCTGGGGTATTTGCATGATCCTGAGAGAACAGCAGACGCCTTTCTGCCGCATGCCTTTCCCGAGTCGGGCTGGACGCGCATGTACAAAACCGGGGACTTGGCCAGGTATTTGCCGGATGGCAATCTCGAATACCTCGGCCGCATCGATAATCAGGTGCAGATACGCGGGCTGCGCATTGAGCTGGGGGAGATCGAATTCCAGCTGCTGCAGACGGGCATGGTGAAGGAAGCCGTGGTGACCGTGGCAGAGCTGGAGGGGGAACCGCTGCTCTGCGCTTATATAACGGCAGAGGAAAAGCTGGACCTGGCTCGGCTGAAGCAGGAACTGTCCGCTGCGCTGCCTCGGTACATGGTGCCCGCGATCTACTGCCAGCTGGACGAAATGCCATTGTCCGCAAGCGGCAAGGTCAATCGCAGGGCGCTTCCGAAGCCTGAGGCGCAGGCTTCGCAAGAGCGGAGCAGACCTGCTGACGAATTGGAACAGCAGCTGCTGGAAATATGGCAAACTGTGCTGGGACGTTCGGACATCGGGACAGAGGATGATTTCTTCGCGACAGGCGGCCATTCGTTGAAGCTGTTCGCGCTGGCCGCGCGCATTCGCCAGCATTTTGGCATACAGGTTTCCTTGAAGGACTTGTACGAGGCGACGACGATACAGGGCCAGGCCCGCAAGCTCAGACAGCTGCAGCCGCAGCAGGACACCGACGCGGGCTGGTCTGGACTTGAATTTGCGGAAACGAAGGACGAAATCATCGCTCCGGCTTCCGCCGCGCAAAAAGCGCTGTACGTCATACACAATATGGAAGGTGTCGGAACAAGCTACAATATGCCGCAGCTGTTCGCGCTGGATGGTCAGGCAGATGTAGCGCGTCTCAAGCAGGCCGTTCGGCAGCTTGTTCAGCGTCACGAGGCGCTGCGGACCCGATTTGTTCTGGAGGGCGGCGAGCTTCGCCAGCATATTGGCAAGGAGTCCATCGTGTCCTGGTCGCGGCTAGAGGAAGAGGGGGACGGGCTGTCCGGCGCCATGGAGCGCTTCGTCCAGCCGTTTCGCCTGGATGAAGCGCCGCTGTACAGAATTGGCGAGCTGCAGCACGCCGGACACACGTACTTGTTCATGGATATGCATCATATCATTTCCGACGGCGTGTCGCTGGCTGTGCTCCTTGACGATTTGGCCGCTCTCTATGAGGGAGTGGAACTAAGTCCGCTGCCCTTGCAGTATCGCCACTTTGCCGCATGGCAGCAGCGGATGCTGGCAGAGGGGACATGGGCGGAGACGGAGCGCTTCTGGATGCGCAAGTTCACGCCGCTTCCGGCGCCGCTGGAGCTGCCGACGGATTTCCCCAGACCGGCTGTGCAGAGCTTCGCAGGAGGGACTGTGGAGATGCTGTTGGAAGAGTCGCTGACGAATAACATTCGCGAGTTGCAGCGAACAGCCGGTGTTACAACCTACATGCTCATGTTGGCCAGCTTCTCTGTGCTGCTGGCGAAGTATACCGGCAGCGAGGATGTGGCGGTCGGCACGCCGGTGTCCGGCCGGCTGCGGACAGAGCTGGAGCCAATCGTCGGGATGTTCGTCAATACGCTGCCAATGCGCACGTTCCCGCGGCCGGACATGCATTTTGCCGCGTATTTGCAGGAGGTGCGGAGCCAGGCGCTGCAAGCGATGGATCGCCAGGAGTATCCGCTGGAGGAGCTGGTCAGACAGCTGAATATTCCGAGGGACAGCAGCCGGACCCCCATCTTTACAACGCTGCTCGCTGTGGAACAGGGCGAATCGTCTAGTGGCAAGCCGGATAAGCAATGGCTTCGTCCGATTGAACTGGCAGGCTGGACAGATCGAACGGTGAAATTCGACTTGGTCATGACCGTGGACGAGACTGAAGGCATCGCCATCAGACTGGAATATGCGAGCGCGCTGTTTGCGGAATCTACGGCGCAGCTGATTCTGCAGCACTTCAAGCGGCTGCTCGAACAAGTGACCGCAGACCGCGACGTGCGAATTGCCGATATAGCTTTGCTGGAGAGAGCAGACCGGCCGCAAGCGGCGGCGCTGGCTGCGGCTTCGGCAGGAGCGGATTTCGATTTTTGATCGGGCGACCGGGTCAAAGGAGGGGAAGACATGCGCAATCGATTGGAACAGGCGGTACTGCTCCGCACGGAAAAGTATGCGCAGATGAAGCAGTTTTGGCAGCAGCAGCTAGAATATATCCCTTTTCAGCTAAGGACAGACGATGGGCTCAGGGAGCCTGCGCTGCAGCGGGTGCCGATGAACCCGGCTCTTGCAGCCCGGCTGCACAAGGTAAGCAAGGGGGAGCCGCTGTCGCTCTTTGCTTTGCTGGCAGCCGGATTGCAGTGGGCCTGGCTCGATTATGGGCAGCAGGAGATGCTTAGTTTCGGCACGCCGCCGATCCTGGAGGATATGCTGGAGGATGCGCTCGGCGATGCGGTTTTGTTCGCAAGCGAGCAGGCGGGCGATATCTCGTTCCGCGTGCATGCCGCGAAAACGAGGGAGACCTTGGCGAACGGGTACCGGCACCAGGATTTCCCTATACGCGAGCTGCTGCATTCCGGTTCAGCGGCAGGGGCCGGCACACATTGCCTACTGGACCTGCTGTGCCGCTTGGAAGGCCTGCACGCTCCTTTTCCCGATGGCATAAGCGCCAGACTGGAGATCTCCCTGCTGAAGCAGGGAGATTCATGGTGGATCGAGACAGGCCACCGCATGAGCAAAAGAGAAGCTGCTTTGCCAAGCGTATTTCTCGCCTACGCCCAGCATGCTCTGCTCAGCTGGCTGGAGGAGCCGGATGTTACAGCGTCCGCAGGCATAACGCTTCCTACGGAGATGCAGCAGACGCTGCTGGCGCATGCGGCTGGGGATCGTATTGCTGTCCCGGACGGCAGTCTCGTTCGCCTATTTAGAAGGCAGGCGGCGCTATCGGCCGATCAACTGGCCGTTTGGAGCGGGCAAGGAGCGGCCAGTTACCGGGAGCTGGACGAACTGTCCGAACGACTGGCGTTTGAGCTGAGGCGCCAGGGCTGCAAGCCAGGCGATGTGGTAGGGGTTAGCGCGGAGCGGTCGGTTCTTGCAGTTGCTGCGATGATAGGCATTCTGAAGGCTGGGTGCGCTTATATGCCGCTTGATCCGGAATGGCCGGAGGACCGCTTGCGGGACATCTTGACAGACAGCAGCTGCCGTACAGTCGTGCATGCAGAGCGACCTGTCTCCGTCCCTGGCGCCCGGATGGTTGATATGAAGCAGCTGCCGCTTCTGGACGGGGGCACCGCATTGGATGAACCCGGCGCGGATGATCTTGCCTACGTTCTATATACCTCCGGCACTACGGGCAAGCCCAAGGGAGTCATGATCGAGCACCGTCAAGTGTTGAATTTGCTTGCAGGCCTCAAGGCCAAGCTGTTGTTCTTCGCGGAACAAGCCCGGATCGCCTGCTTGGCTCCGTTCGTATTCGATGCCTCCGTAGCGCCGATATTTGCTGCGCTTACGGGAGGCCACACCCTATATATCGTGCCGGATGAAGTGCGTTTGGACGGAGCGGCGCTGTTTGACTTTTATCGGCAGCAGCGCATCGAAATTTCGGACGGAACGCCGATGCATCTGCAAATGCTGGCACTGGCAGCCTCGCAGCGCGATCAGCAGACACTGCCGGTTCGCTTGTTCATGATCGGCGGGGAAGCGCTCCCGGCCTCATCAGTCAGAAGCGTTCGCAGCTTATGCAGTCCGGCAGCGAGAATCGTGAACGTGTACGGGCCGACGGAATGCTGTGTGGATGCAACCTTCCAGGAGGCGGGCGATGAGCTGGATGAGCTAACGCCGATCGTTCCAATCGGCCGGCCGCTGCCCAATCAGCGCGTGTACGTGTTGGACAGGCGCCTGCAGCTCAGGCCCTATGGGGCGGTAGGCGAAATTTGCATAGCCGGCGGCAACGTCGGAAGAGGATACAGGAGCGAGCGGGAACTTGCGGCGTGCCGCTTCGCCGAAGACCCCTTCTATGCAGGCGAGCGCTTGTACCGCACGGGGGATTTGGGCCGGATGCTGCCGGACGGGAGCATCGACTGCCTGGGAAGAGCGGACGACCAGGTGAAGTGGAAGGGGTATCGCATAGAATTGGGTGAGATTGAACAGACGCTTCAGGCGCACCCGAATATTACGAATGCGGCAGCTATGCTGGCGCGTGCAGAACCGGATGACGCCGGGCAGCTGATCGCGTACTACACGGCTGCAAAGCCGCTTGCAGAAGGAGAGGCAAGGGCTTGGCTGGAAAAGCGGCTGCCCGGATACATGGTGCCGGCTGCGATTATCAGCATGGAACAGCTGCCCTTGAAGGCGAACGGCAAGCTGGATCGGTCTCGGCTGCCTCTCCCCGAGGAAACCGAGAAGAGGTCCGAGGAAGCGCAAGCTCCCCTGACGGAGTTGGAACAGTCCATTGCCGAAGTGTGGCGCATGGTGCTGGGAAGACCGGCTGGAGATGTTCAGGCGTCGTTCTTTCAAAGCGGCGGGGATTCCCTGAAGGCGCTGCGGATGATGATGGAGCTGGAGGCGCGGGGGATTCCAGTGAAGCTGCACGATATCTTCAAGCATTCGAGCATAAGGGAGTTGGCTGCGGCCATTGCGCAAGACGCCAAGGAGGAGCCGTCTGCCTCATCTCGGCCGCGGGAGGATGCGCAGGAATGGTTCCGCAGCAGAGGAATCGCAGTAGAGCCGTTCACCCTGCTTGACGATGGCCATGCCAAGGTCGCATGGCGGGTCCCGCAGGAAGCTCATGCCGAAGCCGCCGATTTGCTGGATGAAGCGCGGCAGCTGTTCCCGCCGGCTGCTCTTCCTCATTATTTGCTGTCGGATCCAAGTGCGATTGACGCGCTGCTTGCCCCGCCGAAGCCCGACATTCACAAGAAGGCAGAACGTCTGGCGGCGCAGGCGGTTCGGGATAACGAGATCTTCAGCGAGCACGTGACCAGACAGCGGCGTGTCGGCACGTACCCGCTTGCCCCGATACAGCAGGCGTTCCTTGAAGTGGGCCAAGCGGCATCAGGCACGGTCATGACCCTTGTTGCCGGTGCCCCTGTTCAGGTCGTGCAGCAGGCCGTGATCGGCGTCATCCGGGAGCATGCGCTGCTGCGGAGTGTGCTGCTCGCGGACAGCCGCACAGCGGGAGTCTGGGCGGAATTCGAGGCGGGAGGCGACATTGCAGTGCCCGCCCTCGATATCTCATCGCATTCCTTGCCCGAGCAGAGAGTCCTGCTTGAACAGCTGGTGCGGATTTTGTTCTACGTGCCCTACGCCGATCCCGGGCGGCTCTTCTATCGTCTGCTGCTGGTTCGCTTGAACGAGCGGGAATACAAGCTGCTGCTTCCGTGCCACCACGCGATCTTTGACGGCATGAGCGGGCAGGTGCTGGAACAAAGCCTGGCGAAGCGCTTGTCCGGTGCGCCTGCCGACAGCTCTCAGACGGAGCAGCATCATTACAGCGGCTACGTTCGACAGCTGCAAAAAGGACCTGTACTGAAGGAGGATGCGCTTATTCGGCAATTTGAACTGAACGTCTGCAGCGAAGCTGCCGTTCAGCTGCAGCAATGGCTGCAAGTCCGAAGCGACGGCCTTCGGCGCCGCTATGTGGCGGAGGTGAAGTTCCAGCCCGGCGAGGCGCTGTCTCCCGAGCAGTGGTTCGCCTTCCCGTACAGGATTCTCGCCCGATTCGCCGCGAGCCATGGCCTGCCGTCCGAGCTTCCGCTGCTGCTGCTGTATTACGGGAGAAGGTATGAAGACAATACTTACTTCGACATGGTCGGGCCATGTATCGATTTGCTGCCCTGCCTGCTGTCAAGCGAAGCGTCGGAATCCGGCGTCCCCGTCGCCCGGCTGACGCGCATGACGCAACAGTATAACGTCAACTTCGCCGCTCTGCTAATCAACGAGCGGCTGCGCAGGAGCTTTGCGGAAGCAGCCGACCTGCTCCGGCCGCTGGCCAACTCGGGCATCCTGTTCAACTTTCATGGCTATGCCGATCAGGCAAAGCTGGAACTGTTCCGGATGCTCGGGGAGCATAAGCAGGGCCTGGACGGAGGAGAAGCAAGCGGGTTGGTCCGGACGCCGATCTCCTTTGACTTTCTCTACACGGCTGACTGCTTCCGGGCAACCTTGCATGCTCCATTCGCTGTCGACGAAGCGGCTTGGCAGCGGGATGCGGAGGAACTGTTCGCCGCATTGCGCAGCGAAGCAGGAGCCGGATGATGGAGGCAGGCCATCGCAAGAGGAATTTGCCGCTGTTGTTGTTTAGCCGCACGGTGTCCGAGCTCGGAACCTCGATGTTTTCCTTTGTGCTGGGTCTGTATGTGCTCGAGATGACCGGCTCTGCGTTGAAGTATTCGTTCATACTGACTGCTGCTATATTGGGCAGGGTAGTCGCCAACTCGCTTGCAGGAATCGCGGCCGACCGCTATGACAAGAAGCACTTGATCCTGTGGGCGGAATACGGGAGCGCAGCCGTTCTGGTGCTCTTATGGGCCTTGCATGCCTGGCAGGAACTGAGCTGGATCAGTGCACTGGCCGGTACGGTGCTCATCAGCATGCTGGGCAGCTTGTTAAGGGTTACTTTGAACTCCTCAGTGCCCGAGCTGCTTGATGAGACGGCGGCGCAAAAGGCGAACGCCTTGTTTCAAACGATCGGGGCGCTGGCGCTCATAGGCGGGCCTTTACTGGGGGCCGTAGCGTATTCTGAAACCGGGTTGACTACGGTTATCGTGCTCAATGTAATTACGTTCGTCGGTTCGGGTCTAGTGCTCCTGCTGCTTCGCTTTCCGCAAGTATCGGAGCTGCCGCTTCCCGGCGGCGCATGGGCGGAGATGAGGGCGACATGGACTTATATTCGCGGGTATGCCCATCTTTACGAGGTGCTGAAAATTTCGGCCATCATGAATTTTATTCTGTATCCGATGATGATGCTTGTGCTTCCCTTTGTCATTTATCAAGTGCTGCGCATGTCCGAAACCGAGCTGGCAGCCATTCAGGCGTGCTGGGCGGCAGGGATGGTGGCGGGCACGCTTTTTTTGGTCGTGTTCAAGCGGGGGGACGCGCTTATTCGTCACTTTTTCCATTTTCTAATTGTGCTGGGCCTGCTGGTTTTCCTCTGGGCATACCCAGGCTTGCCGGGCATAGATGCGGCAGTCGGTGCGGGAGATGTCGGGGTATATGGCGCACTGGTGTTTCTGATCGGTTTTTTGCAAATGCTGGTCCAAGTACCTATGTACACGTACTTCCAATTTCGCATATCCTTGGAGATGAGGGGAAAAGTGTGGGGGCTTGCCAATACGCTGACGGACGTTAGCGCGCCATTCGGACTCTGGGCGTGCGGTTTGCTGCTCGACGGAATAAGCTGGGTGTGGGTCCCTCTTGTATCCGGTGCGGCGATCGTCCTGATTTCTGCATGGATGAAAACGCGGTTCGGCCAAGACATGCGGATCAAAATGGCTGGAAGCGAATGGGAGGAAGGTACGGATTGCCAAAAAGCTTGAATGCTGCCCAAGCTGGGTGGATATTTTTCATTTCCTATGCGGCAGGCATAGGGTTGTCTCTCCTGATGCTGTCCGGCAGCGGAGAAGTTCTGCGTCTGGACTATTTTTTGCTGTATGTGGTACTGGGCCAGGTTGGCTGCAATGTGCTGCCTGCTCTGATATGGCTGCGTTATAAAGGGATTCCGTTGAAAGAAGCCTTCCTGCTCCGTCGGGTAACCTGGAAAGTGCTCGGGCTCAGCGTGTGCATCTATGCGCTCTTCCAAGTGTTTCTGCTGTTTGTGCACCAGGCGACCTCCCTCGTGTCACTGGCGCTTGGAAGCGCGTATCAGATGTCTGTCTATCCTGTCGCCAATGATTGGCTCTCCTTGCTTGTGCTGCTCGTCTGTATTGGCTTGCTGCCTCCGATCTGCGAGGAGCTTCTGTTCCGCGGGGCGCTGCTCGGCGGCTATCGGGTGAGGGGGACGCTATTCGCGGCAAGCATGAGCGCACTCCTGTTCGCGCTCTTCCATGACAATCCGTACAGGCTGGCGGAGCTGTTCCTGGCCGCCTGGATTTCTGCGCTTATTGTCCTGCGCGCCCGCTCGATCATTCCGGGTGTGGTCGTGCATATCGCGACCAATATTGCTTATGTTGTCGGCTCGTATGCCGCGGCAGGCGATCTGGTCGGGGCTGCAGGGGAGCGCGCAGGGGCTGGCGCCGCAAGTTTGATTGTCTTGGGCGCCGCATCGATCCCGTGTTTGTGGGGATGCTGGCTGCTGCTGCGCAAGCTGGGCAGTATGACGGAGTCGAGGCAGAACGCGGTGAAAGTCGAAGGTGAAGCCGCTGCTGCAAGGGGGGCCTATTGGCTATTGCCGGTTGGGTTGGCAGGAATCTTGTTTGTGGTGAAGGTTGCCTGGCTGTGAAAAAAAAACGCAGCATATAGGTTGAAAAGACAAAAGACGGCAAAGGAGCGTGAGAGGAGACAATGGCACCAAGAGCAGAGGCGGCAAATGTTCAAATTCGCATTGTATGGAAGGATGCCTTTCAGGTCGTAGGGGAAAAAGTACAGGTTAACCCAATCGAGGCGGCCGCTCCTTCCGAGAATGCGTTCGCCCGATTATGGCAGCGATTCAGCGAGAGGACAGGCGAAATCCCCCACTCGCTTCCAGGCGCATACGGCATTCATCTATTCGGAGCGGGTTGCAAACCAGGTTCTCCATGCGATTACTTGGCAGCCGTGCAAGTTTCCCGCACAGATCAGGTGCCTGACGGCATGGAAGGGGCAGCCTTCCCCGCCGGACTGTATTGCGTTGTGAGCCGCAAGGGCGTGATTGACGAGATTCGGGAGGCGTACCGATTTTATTACGATGAGTGGCTGCCTTCTTCCGCATACACATCCCGTCCGGGAGCGGAATTTGAATATTATGACGAACGCTATAAGGGCAATGCGGACCCGGAATCGGTGATGGATATCTGGTTTCCGATCCAGCCCAAGGACTTGCCGCTCGAAAATCGGGTAGCAGCTGTATTCGTCCATGTGAGCGATCTGCGCCGTTCCGCTGAATGGTACAGCAAGCTGTTCGGGCTTCCTGTACTGAAGGAGCGTCTGAATGGCGGGCCGGTGTATTGGTTTGATTTTCCTGGTACGCACCTGATTTTGGACGCCGATACGAATAACCGTCTGGACCCGAAGTGGAAGGAGAATATGGAACCGCTCTTTATGCTGCCGGTTCGTGATATTGATGAGGCCTATCAATATTTGAACGGCAAGGCGGAACGATTGTTTGAGCCCGAGCGGCATGGTTCGATGGCCTACTTCAACTTCCGCGAGCCGGAAGGCAAAGCGCTGATGGCCTGCTGGACCGCGCAGCCAAGCAGTGACCCGGAATGGACCGGGACATCCCCGATCCGGCCCATGATTGGCGGAGTCTTCGCAGATGTGAAGGACTTGCAGGCGGCTGCCCGCTGGTACACCAATTTGCTGAAGCTGCCGTACGATGAGAAGATGGCCTCGCAATCGATATATGCCGTTCCGGTGACCAGAGGTGCGGCGCTGCTGCTGGATCATAACCGCCACTTGAACGGAGATGACTTCACCGAGCGGTTCTTGGTCGAGACTCACGATATTCAGGCTGCGCTTGCGTACGTGCAGGAGCAGGGAATGAGGCTGGCAAGCGAGCTGCGGGACGTCCCCGAAATGGCCGAATTCGCGCTGCTCGATCCGGACGGCAACCGGATCGTTGTAGCCGAGATGAAATAGCAAGGAGCAGGCTGCCATTTCCCCGCCCTTTTGCGTAAGAATACCGCATCAGCCGCTTGCCATGCGTGTGATACAATGGTATTGGCTGGGTACAGGACTTGCAAGCGCTGCTTGCCTTGCCGAAAAGATGCGGATGAAAGGAAGGGTTGCACATGGAATATGTCAAGCTGGGCCGCACCGGGTTGGAGGTGTCCAGGCTGTGTCTGGGCTGTATGTCCTACGGGATACCCGAGCGCGGGTCGCATCCCTGGACATTGAACGAGGAGATGAGCAGGCCGTTTTTGAAGCGGGCGCTGGAGTTGGGCATCAATTTCTTCGATACGGCGAATGTGTACTCCGATGGCACGAGTGAGGAGATCGTAGGCCGGGCGCTCCAAGACTATGTCCGCCGCGACGATGTGGTAATTGCTACCAAGGTGCATGGACGCATGCGTCCGGGTCCTAATGGAGCGGGCTTGTCCCGCAAAGCGATCATGACCGAGATCGATCAAAGCCTGAAGCGGCTGGGAACGGATTATGTAGACTTGTACCAGATTCATAGATGGGACAACGATACGCCGATAGAAGAGACGATGGAAGCGCTGCATGATGTCGTTAAGGCGGGGAAAGCGCGTTACATAGGCGCTTCCTCAATGTATGCATGGCAGTTCATGAAGGCGCAGCATACGGCGGAGAAGCAGGGGTGGACGAAGTTCGTTTCGATGCAAAATTATTTGAACCTGCTGTACCGGGAGGAAGAGCGCGAGATGCTTCCGCTGTGCAAGGAGGAAGGCGTGGGCGTCATACCGTGGAGTCCGCTGGCACGCGGTCGCCTGACCCGCGATTGGAACGAGCAGACCGTCCGTTCGGAGACGGACGAATTCGGCAAGAAGCTGTATGGCATGGTAGAGGCCGATCGACAGGTAGTGGAACGAGTGGCCGAGGTAGCGAACCGGCGCGGCATTCCAAGGGCGCAAGTGGCGTTAGCTTGGGTGCTGCAGAAGGAGCCGGTCACTGCGCCGATCATCGGCGCGACGAAGCCGCATCATCTGGAGGATGCCGTCGCGGCGCTCGCGGTCAAGCTGACCGCGGATGAGATCGCCAGCTTGGAAGAGCCGTATGTGCCGCATCCGGTCATGGGCGGCTTGAACTAGCAGACCATGCGTTGGCGGGCTTGCTGCAGCTGGCAGGATTGGCGATGTCAAGGCGCTGGGCCGCCGAATGTCCGCGGCAGATTGGACTGGGATGCGCTCCAGTGCGCCGTGCCGACCTCCAGCTTGAAAGAAAGAACGCCGATTAAGGTCGTTTCTCGTTTACTGGAAGTGATGCGAAATACGGAGTAACCTAACCGTATAGAAAATGCCTGCGCTAGCGCAGGCATTTTCTGTGCCAGTCTCCTGCTCCCAGGATTTCAGGCAGGCAAAGATGCAGATTGGCAGGGATATTGGCCATGTCTCCTATTTTCGAGATGAAAGGCTATGTTCGGAGTCATTCGCTCCATGTCATCTTCGCCGTGCCAGGGCAGCTGCAATAGGGGGCACCCAACCGCTGCGTCTATGCGCCGGAAGCAACAGGGACATCCAGCTCAATCGTCATCAAGGACTCTGCATCCTCGCCATAGGGGCCTTGCGTGATGACGCCGTCCGGACCTACCGCCAACGAACAGCCGATGCACTTCCAGCCGTCCCACTCGCCGCCTTTTACCCGACCCACATTGCTTACGCCGACGATAGTCATGCCATGCTCGTTCGCCAGTGTGCCATAGGAGGACTTCCACATGTCGCCATAGGGCTCGCGACTATTGTCGTGATCGGCAGGCACCGCCCATGCGCACGGCGAAAGTACGATTTGTGCGCCCATGCGGGCAGTAGCTCGGCCGAGCTCCAGTGCGCTGGGGGAATTGTCCGCGCAAATCGTTAATGCCACAGTGCCGAACGGCGTTTCGGCCACGCCGAGCGAATTTCCGATGCTGTACAGCTGCTGCGCGAAAGCCAGCTCGTTGATCTTCCGATGCTTGGCGAGCAGCTGGCCGTTCGGACCAATCAGCACCGACGCATTGTACAGCCGGTCTTCCGCTTTCTCCGTCAATCCGGCAACCACATGGATTTGATGCTCGCGCGCCGCTTGAGCCAGCTCCTCGCAATATGCGCCCGGAATAGGCTGCGCCATGCTTTGCGCTTCCGCATAAGTCCAGCCCAGGTCCATACATTCCGGCAGCACAATAACGTGACAGCCTTGGCCGGCTGCCTCTCGGATCATGCCCTTCGCCCGCTGCAAGTTTTGGCCGGGAGCCCCCGGCTCCACCAGCATTTGCCCCATCGCAATTTTGAATCGCTTTGTCATTTGTTTCAGCACCTTTTCTCTAAGATGAAGTTCCCACTAAAAGATGAAGGAAATTTCCCGCACTGTTGGAGGTTCCCGTGCATAAACAAATCCCTATACTAATGAAGGTTCCCCCATGAAAAATCCGCAGTTGATGAAAGCTCCAGGTTACGGAGAAGCCCTCGTCCTTCTAGTATTCGTTAATCAAGCCCCGGATTCCTCCAGCATAGGGACAGTTGGTACCAACTCCCCCGAGCACTGCACGGCAGGCGTCGCAGTTTGCCGGGATGGAACCGCCGTGACAAGCTCCCGATTCAGGTTCGGAGCGACGACAAGGCAATGGCGTGAGCGGCATCGGCACTTTCCCGACGCAGTGATAGGGGAGGAGGCACGATCTTCTATGCCTCTATTTACAAACCGATGGTCTGTATGTACAATGACTGTGAGCGATAAGTATCGGTAATGCGAGAGATTTGGCAAAAAACGCCGTTCCCGGACAGATGCTAGGGATGTGGAGCAGGCAGAGCTCCAACCTGGACGATAATCATGGAGGTGAGCTGGCATGAAGCAGGAAGAACGCAGACAGCGGACGACCCGGCAGCTGCTCGAGTCGACGAAAGCGCTGATTCGCGAGAAGGGCTGCCACGCGATAACGATGAAGGACATCATGGAGGAGTCAGGCTTATCCAAGGGCTCGATCTTCCATTATGTGAAGAGCAAGGACGAGCTGTTTGTATGGGTGCTCCAGGAACAGCTGGAACAGACGAATGATCGTTTCATTCAAGCAGTTGAGGCACAGAAGGCGCAACCGACCTTCGAGGGCCCCATGCGGGAAATTGCCAAAGGATTGCGGGAACTGGAAGCTGCAGATCATGTGGCGAACAAGGTGTTTATGTACTTGTTGGGCAAGGAGGACGATCCGACCGTAAGGGAAGTGTTGGGGCAATTTTATGAGCGTTCCTTGCGGTTCGCCGAGCAGTGGATTGCCTCCGGGCAAGCGCATGGCGTGATCGGAGAGCATCTGGACAAGGGAAAAATCTCGGAGCTGTTCGTGCTGCTCTCCCTCGGCTTTCGCATTCGGCAATCCTTGCCGTCGTCGGAAAGCGGTTCATTCGCAGCGCACGATTTGGCTGCGTTTATGGCTGATGTGCTGCAGTCGGATCGGTAGGGCATTCGTCGACATATTGAATGAAGAAGAGAGGGTTGCCATATGGCACCGCTTATTGCGCTTGCAGGAGCATTCGTTGTATTTCGAGCAACAGGCTGGGCCGGGGTGGCCTACTTCGACGATTGGCAAATGAGTCTGCGGGCAGCCGTCGCCGTCATGTTCCTGGTGACGGCTTCCGCTCATTGGGGCAAACGCCGTTCAGACCTCATCCGCATGGTTCCCGCTGGCGTGCCCAGGCCGGACTTGGCAGTAAGCTTGACCGGCTATCTGGAAATCGCCGGAGCTGTCGCGCTCATGATTCCGGCTTTATCCGCTCCGGCGGCGATCGGTTTGATGGCTATGCTGATTGCGATGTTTCCGGCCAATGTGAAGGCCGCGCGCGAGCAATTGACCATCGGCGGCCGCCGCGTGCCTAGCTTGCCGGTTCGCGCCTTGCTGCAAGTGGTATTCTTAGGGGCAGTTCTGCTTGCCTCGCCGCTGCCGCATTAAAAGCCAGCTGCCGGCTGCTTCGTCTTCTCGGCATAGCCGAGCAAATCGGCGTGCAGGAGGTGGCGCTTATGGAAACAAGAGCAAGGGAAAATGGGCAACGGACATGCATGTCCATTAGCAGCCATTTTCGGCGGATTTGAACATATAACGGACTTCTATGTCCATTAGAGCCCGATTTCCTGGCCGAGCTATCGGTTTCTTGTCTCTAATGGACATCAGCGACCGTTACAATTGGTAAATCGGCCGAAGTGCTGTTCTTATGGACATCGGCGACCGTTACGGTAGATCATGGCGGCGGCAAATCCTGGTCCCTCCCAAACGTAAAAAGAGCTGTCCCCAATCTTAGAGGACAGCTCTACTTGCTATTGAGATGCGGCTTACACAACACCCTGCGCCAGCATGGCGTCCGCCACATTCAGGAAGCCGGCAATGTTGGCACCCACAACGAGGTTGCCTGGTGCGCCGAATTCTTCGGAAGCTTTCATGCTCTGCTGGTAGATATTTTTCATAATGTCATGCAGGCGGGAATCCACTTCCTCGAACGTCCAGGACAGGCGCATGCTGTTCTGGGACATTTCGAGCGCGGAAACCGCTACGCCGCCGGCATTTGCGGCCTTGGCCGGTCCGAAGAGAACGTCGTTCTTCAGGAAGACCTCGACCGCTTCCAGCGTGGACGGCATGTTCGCGCCTTCGCCAACTGCCTTCACGCCGTTCTTCACCAGCGTTGCCGCCGATGCTTCGTCAATTTCGTTCTGCGTTGCACAAGGGAGCGCAATGTCGCAAGGGATTTCCCATATGCGCTGGCTGCCCTCGGTATACGTCGCATGCGGATGCGTCTTCACATACTCGCTGATTCTGCTGCGGCCGACCTCTTTCAGCTGCTTCACCAGATCCAAATCGATGCCGTTCGGGTCATGAATGTAGCCGCCGGAATCACTGCATGCCACTACTTTCGCGCCAAGCTCCATGGCTTTCTCCATCGCATAGATCGAGACATTGCCGGAACCGGAAACGACGACAGTAGCGCCTTCGTAGCTCAAGCCGCGGGATTGCAGCATTTCATTAACGAAGTAGATGCAGCCGTAGCCGGTAGCTTCCTTGCGTGCAAGGCTGCCCCCGTATCCGATGCCCTTGCCGGTCAGCACGCCAGCTTCATTGCCGCCGCGGATACGCTTGTATTGTCCGAACAGAAAACCGATTTCCCTGGCTCCGACACCAATGTCGCCTGCTGGTACGTCGGTATCCTGGCCAATGTGACGGTACAGCTCTGTAATAAAGCTTTGGCAAAAGCGCATGACTTCGCCGTCAGATTTGCCCTTCGGATCGAAGTCCGAGCCGCCCTTGCCGCCGCCGATTGGAAGACCGGTCAACGAATTCTTGAAAATTTGCTCAAAGCCCAGGAACTTGATGATGCTGGCATTGACGGAAGGGTGGAAGCGAAGGCCGCCCTTGTACGGGCCAAGCGCGCTGTTGAATTGAACGCGGAAGCCGCGGTTCACTTGGACTTGTCCTGCGTCGTTTACCCAAGGAACGCGGAACGACACCAGACGCTCCGGCTCAACCATGCGCTCCAATACGCCAGTGTCTTTGTAGTGCGGATATTTTTCAAACACAGGTGCAAGGGAATCGAGAAATTCCTTAACGGCCTGGTGAAATTCTGCCTCGTGCGGATTGCGTTGGATGACAGTTTCGTAAACACTGTTCAAATACTGTTCGACATTCATCAGAAAGCTCCCTTCAACTCACAAAATACTTAATAAATAAATTCGGCACAAAACGCTCCTTATGACAATAAAAGTTTACACAGCCTGTTAGGGGATTGCAAATAAAAAAATCTATTTCACCTAATAAAAATACATTATGCCCCTGATAACTCCCACCGCATCAAGCGGGTTTGCAACCGTTTCGCGGCAAGTTTCGACGATTGTGTGAACAACCGAGAAGGCCGGACAAATATGGATAGTTGGGAATGTTGGCTGGACACGGAACGATTGCGATCAGTCAAGCTGATCATGTTGAGAGCGTTTTCGCGATTGGGTATTTATACAGGAAAAGGTGAAAAAATAAATGCTTGTTCATGAAAAAAGAGCTGCGCTCCAGTCGTCAAACTGGAGCGCAGCTCCCTGCTTATTCCGGTTTGGATTGCAAATGCTCCGGTTGAATGTAGACAGCCAATGCCTGCTGCAGGGTGCCCTTGGTTACAGCGTTGTTCCCAAAGTTTAACCCCAACCGGACCATTATCTTGACGATCTCGGGACGCAGGCCGGTAATGACGACTTCGCAGCCCATCATCTTGCTTCCTTCAATAACGCCAATCAGCTGCTGTATGACCTCCGGCTCCATTTCCAACGTTCCTGATAGATCGATGATCAAGGTTTCAATGCGATCATTCGAAATTTTGGAGAAGACCTTCTCCTCAATGGTGCTGGAACGCAAAGCGTCAATCGGACCGATAAGCGGAAGAATCGAGGTGGAGCGGGAAAGCGGAATGATCGGAACGGACAGGTCTTCGACCATTTCCCGCTGCGCCCGGATCAGATCATCCTTGAATTGCGAATAGCTGATAAACAGATGGTTCAGGAACAGATCCATCAAGGAATTGATCTGCTTCTCCAGGTTGAAAAAATTTTCCCTGCTGTTTACCTTCTCGTCGGACAGGTCGTAGTTATAGAGGAAATCCCAAAGGACCCGCCGTACCGCTTGAATCCACTCCAGCTTGAAAGCGAGGGTCAAGGAATGCTTGGCCCAGACGATTCCCTCGGTCTTGGCGAATGAAATCACCTCGTGCTCTCTTCCTTCCACCACAAGCAGGACGAGCCTGTGAGCATTGTCCAGCAGATTGATATTGCCGACTTCCATAATTTCATCGATCTTGTCTCTGACATTAATCGCTTCCGCCAGCAGCCGCTTCTCGAACGCCGCCCGGTTGAGCGTGAAAAAATCAGTCAAGTTCTCTATATTAGGGGAACTGTGATCGATCAAATCCAGTTTGACCACCTCTTTTCGCTTGATTCTGCCGATTTCCCTGGGGAATGTGATGGTAAATTTCGTTCCGACATGCTCCTCGCTCTCCACATGGATGGAACCGTTATGCTGGTAGACGACCGAAAACACAAGGGTCAATCCCATACCAGTGCCGCTCTGCTTTGTCGTGTAGAAAGGGGTCCCCAGCATTTCGAGCTTGTTCGCCGGAATGCCGACGCCGTTGTCCTCTATCGTGATCATGACGCGTTCCTTGTCGGCTGTGTGCCGGATAGTGATGCTGCCATTTTCCGGTATGGCCTCGAAGGCGTTCTTAATTAGATTAAAGAACACTTTCTTCAGCTGATTTTTCTTGCCGTATATGTAGGAGCCCGTGTGCTCGAACTCCTTGACGAGCGAAACCCGGTAAAACTGATCCTGGAACAGCTGTGTCAGCAGCTCCAGCTCGGCCGCCAGATCGATGCTTTCGAACGGCTCGTCGTCCAAGTCCGGCTTGGATACGTGCAGCAGATTTTGCAGAATTGCGATAGCATTCTCCAATTCAGCCTGGGCAATTTCGATATATTGCTCGTCATTCTTTTGCTTCAATAATTGCAGAAAACCCTTAACTGCGGTTAGCGGGTTTTTGACCTCATGCGCAATGCCCGCAGCGATTTGGCCTACCGAAGCAAGCTGACTGAGGTGGGTGTCGGATTTATTGGTTCGCTCCCAGCTATCTGATTGCACCATGCTTTCCCTCCGAGTAGTGTTTACCATTTTCTGTATGGTTGAGTTGTAAATCTGTGATAATTATACTAAGTATATAATAGATTTGTTTATTTGTTTACGGGTTTTCGAAATCGGTTCAAGAAAGAGCCTCTAGGTGGGAGATAGATGGGGACAACTAGAAAAGAAGAGGCGGTCGCCGGGAATGAAAGGCAGTCTGTCCCGGCTTTTGCTGAAGGGATCAGCGCTTGCGCTCCAACGTTGATCGGGTATGCCAGTATCGGCATCGCATCGGGCATGGTCGGCATTGCCTCCCAGCTGAGTATTAGCGAGGTAGCGCTGTTGGCAGCGCTTGTCTATGCCGGCGCGGCTCAATTTATCATCTGCGCTTTGCTTGCGGCCGGCAGTCCGGCTTATGTCATTATTTTTACAACGTTTATAGTGAACTTGCGGCATTTGCTGCTGAGCATGACGCTGGCTCCTCACTTTGCCCGTTATTCGCTAGTGAACAATATCAGCATCGGCGCGCTGGTGACAGATGAGACATTCGGGGTTGCCGCGAACCGGCTCGCTTCAGGCGGCGTCATGAGCGATCGCTGGATGCATGGTTTGAACTGGACGGCATATATAGGGTGGATTTTGTCCTGCGTGACCGGTGCGGTGTTCGGCAGATGGATTTCCGATCCGGCGAGGTTCGGCATGGACTTTGCCCTGACTGCGATGTTCCTGGCGCTGCTCGTGCTGCAATTGCACCATTTGCCGCGCGGGCGGCTGCGATTGTATGGGGAGTTGGTTGGATATAGCGTTCTGGCTACCTTGCTTTTAGGCCAGGTCGTGCCGATGCACCTGGCGGTCTTGTTGGCGACAGCAGGCGTTGCGGCCATAGGGGTGGTGAGAGACAGATGAGCGAGGAACAGACTGTCTTTTGGATCATTCTTGCCTGCGCGGCAGTAACCGTTATTCCGCGTGTGCTGCCCTTTATTCTAGCCCGGAGCGTGCAGCTGCCGGATATTGTAATGAAATGGCTTTCCTTCATTCCGGTTTGTCTATTTGCATCATTGGTGGCAGGCAGCATCTTGAAGGAGGAGGGCGATGAAATCGCCGTGGATTGGCAGGTGCTGCTGGCGATAGGCCCGACGCTGGCTGTGGCGCTTTGGACGAAAAGCTTGGCGTTTACCGTATTGACAGGCATGGTCAGCATGGGGGTAATCCGCTATTTATTCTAAAGGCCTGCAGGCGAAACGGTCGAGGAATCGTTTTCCTGTTTCGCATGATGTCGAAATTTTTATCAAAAAAATGGCATGCATGCTTGCCAATAGGCGGGTGTACATGGCTGGAAAATGGGTGCATGCATATAGTGAAATGGACTATATGGAAAAAGCGAGGAGAAGGCATGAAGAAGAGAACACGGCAGCGGACCGTACGCGGTATTGCGCTGCCTGCCAACTTTGACGAACTTGCCCTGATTGACGGACGCCGCCTTTCGTCTGCATCGGAAGGGGCCAAGCGAGCCGGCAAACCCCCCAGCCGCACCCGTACAGACCAGTCCAACCGAGTTGCCAGATCGACTAGCCGCAGTGCGGATAAACCGGATTTAAACCATGCGGAAGAGGAACGGTCGGAACCTGTGAACGAGGCAAAGACTTATCAGAAGGAATCAGAAATTTCAGTCAACGAGGCGGTTGCAGAAGAGCATACCGAGTCGCCGGCTCAGCCGCCATTACCCGCCGTGACGGCAAGCCAATTGAAGAAGGAACGTTTGAATGAGGCCAAGGGAGCCGTGATTTACACAGATGATCTGCAGGATGGCGCCGTGACGAGGGAGAAGCTGGCGAACCGCTCAGTAGACAGCACTAAGCTTCAGATTGGCACCATCACATCTGAGCTGTTGGCGGACTACGTCGTGACCGGACCGAAGCTGGCTGCCGAAAGTGTGACAGCCGCCAAAGTAGCTCCAGGCGCCATAGATGAGCAGCATGTGGCCGACGGCGCTATAGGCGGCAGCAAGCTGAGGGACCGATCCATCTCGGGCGTGAAGCTGGCTGATCAGTCGATTACCGCAGAGAAGCTGGCGGATAAGGTGATCGACGGCGTGAAGATTGCGGAGGACTCCATCGACAATCGTCATCTTCAGAAGGAGAGTGTAAGTGAAGACAATTTGCAAGACCAGTCCGTCACTTCGGAAAAAATCAAAAGCGGTGCCATACAGACGAACAATTTGGCCAACGGAGCCGTTACGGCCGCCAAGCTGGCGGATGAAAGTGTAATCAGCAGCAAAATTAAGAGCCAGGCCGTTACGGGAGATAAGCTGCAGCATGACGCCATCCATTCGGAGCATCTGCAGGCGGAGGCTGTTCAATCCAAGCATCTCGCCCATCATGCCGTGCAAGCCGATCATTTGGCGCCCGGATGCATACAGGCTGAGCATGTGAAGCCGGAATCGATCGGCTCCAGACAGCTTCAAGCGGGAAGCATTCAGTCGGCTCACCTGGCGCATGGGGTTGTCAGTGCGGGCAATATTGCGGATCGTGCGATAACGACGGAGAAATTGGCTGAGCATAGTGTGAGAGCGGAAATATTGGCCCCTGGAGCCGTCAAGCAGCAGCATCTGTCGCCGGACTCTGTCACGAATGAGCAAGTAGCCAGTCAGGCGATAGGTTCGGAGCAGCTGAGACCGGGTGCCGTGCAGAGCGAGCACCTCTACAGGCACAGCGTAACCTCAGAGGCGCTGCAGCCGCATAGCGTGACCTCCGATAAGCTTGCTCCAGACTCTGTCGGCTCCTCGCATCTCGCCTCGGAAACGCTGCAAACGCATCACTTGGCCGACCATACGATTACGACCTCGAAGCTGGCGCCGGAATGTGTCTCATCCAATAAAATAGCGGATTACGCAGTGTCGCAGTCGAAATTGGCAGATGAATGCGTGTCATCGAGCAAGTTGATGCGCGGCGCCGTGACAACGGACCATTTGGCGAACGCGAGCGTGCAAGCAGAGAAGCTGGCGGAGCGTGCGGTGCATGGGAAACATGTGCTGCCCAATACGCTCGAAGGCAGCCACTTGCGCGAGCAGTCCATCACTTCCGAGCATATTCACGACCATGCTGTCACGGAACGGCATATTTCCCCGCAATCCGTGACTGGAAAGCATCTGGCAGCCCGTATCATCCATGGGGATCACCTTGCCGCCGAAATCATAGAGGCGCAGCACATTCACCGCAGCTCGCTGCAGACGCAGCACTATGAGGATGGCTCGGTAACCGGAAGCAAATTGGCTGACCGCAGCATTGATGCGAGCAAGCTGCAGCCTGATGCAGTGGATACTTCTGTGCTTCGCGATCAAGCTGTCACAGGGGAAAAACTTGCCCCGCAGAGCGTAGGAAGCGGACACTTGGGCGAGGGCATCATTCGGAGCGCACACATTGGCAACCAGGCCATTCAGGGGAATCATCTGGCCGTCCAATCGGTAGCCGGCGTTCATCTCGAGGACGGGGCTGTCGATGCCGAGAAGCTGGCTGCCTCAGCGGTCCATGCAGAGAAGCTGGCTGATGGGGCGGTCCATGGCCAGCACATCGCCTTTAAGGCGATTCAAGGCAATCACCTTCAAGAAGAAAGCGTGCGCACCTCGCATTTGCAGGATGGAGCTGTGACTGAGGATAAGCTGGCCAGCACCTGCATTGACGGCAGCAAGCTGAAGATGCAAAGCATTACAACGGTTCATCTGATGAACAAATCGGTGACTGGCGACAAGCTGGCGAACGAGTCTGTTCGTGCGGAGCATATTGCATCGCAGGAAATCGGCGCCGAACAGTTGGCCAACGGAGCTGTCTCCAGCGAGCATGTGCGAGCCAAATCGATACAAGCGGATCATATTGAAAGCAGGCAAATACAAGCGGATCATCTTGCCGACGGTGCGATCATGAACCGGCATATTCAGAATGGTGCGGTCGGCGCGAGCCAACTGGAGCCTTATGCGGTAGGAAGCCAGCACTTGGCGGAGGATGCTGTGCACAGCGAGCACGTAGCCGATGCGTCGATAAGTGGAGAGCACCTGAAAATCGAATCCATCTCGACCGAGCATTTGCGGGATGGCGCCGTATCTGCGGCCAAACTCGCAGCAGGCAGTATCCAGGGCATTCATTTGGCGGAAAATGCGATTGCGGGACGGCACTTGGACCGGCAAACTGTAGACAGTATGCATCTGGCGGAGGAGGCGGTGAGAAGCGAGCACTTGGCCAATGCTGCCGTAACGGCTGAGAAGCTTGCCGAATGCTCCGTGCAAGCCCGTCATATTGGAGACGGAGCCATTCAGGCCGGCCATTTGGCCGGGAGAAGCATTCACTCGCAGCATCTTGCGCCCTTATCCGTATGCAGCAGCAATCTCGCTCCGGAAAGCGTGGACGCAAGCAAGCTGGCGGCGGAATCGGTAGGCGAAGCGCATCTGCAGGCAAGCAGCGTGAGCG
>NZ_BOVK01000027.1 GCF_018403685.1 Xylanibacillus composti | reverse complement strand
TTATCACGGAATAGTAACAGGAAGACTGTGAAGCAATTGAATGTTGTGAGGCGATCGGGTATAATGATGGAGGTTCATTTCGAGAAGAACAATTGTCACAGATTTTTCACGTTTGGACCGATGGAACACTTACCATTCCATGCAAGAATCCATTACAATAATAAAACCGGACTACTAGGAATTGGGGGATATTCATGCACAAGTGGATTATGTTTGCATTGTTTATTGCAGCCAGCGCAGCAGCAGTCGTGTTCTCGATTACGATGATCGAGCCGAAGGAAGGGGCAGAGGAGGAAGTTGGTGAGAATGAACTTCGCTTTGTGCTCTCGAATTTTGAGTTTGACCAACAGGAATATCACGTCAAGCTTGGCGAAACGATGAACGTTTCCATGCGGAACAAGGAAGGCATCCATGGCGTGGCGATTGAGGGATATGACATCGACATTCATGCCGGCGATTCCGTAGAAGTGACATTTGACAAGCCAGGCACCTTCGAACTCGTTTGCTCGGTTATGTGCGGACTGGGGCATGCCGAGATGGTAGCGACACTCGTTGTGGAATAAAAGGGAATCCGCTTTCCCAGAACAAAGGCTATTTTTCGGACTGACTCGAAAAATAGCCTTTTTTTTGATGCGTGCGGAATATGGAACCAGCTTTGATCCCATACTAGATGAAAATGCAGATTCACCTACTCTAGCTGGTGTCGGAGGTGGCCCTTCCATGCGTTGGCGGTACCGTTGGCAACTGGAAAAGCCTGTGTCTGGTGTGGTACGGGTGAATAAAAGCACGAAACGGCTCATTCCCCAGCTGCAGACGAAGGAGATCGCGGTCTTGTGCCACGAGGATCTGGACGAAATGGCTGCTGAAGGTTTAATCGCCGCCAAAGTCAGAGCGGTTGTGAATGCATCTTGTACGATGAGCGGCACCTTTATGGCGAAGGGGGCAGAGATGTTGTTGCGAGCCGGGATTCCCATTGTGGAGGTGCGGCAGCAGCATTTTTCCCTTTTTCGCTCAGGCATGCGGATCACGATTGAGCAGAACCGGATTGTCCGGGATGAGGGTGGAGACCCGATTCCATGCAGACCATTTGATTGGCAAACTTGGCAGGACAGCCGAAAACGGGCGCTCCAAAATGAGCAGCTCTGCTTGAAGCAATTTATTGAGAATACGTTGTCCTATGCCAGCAAGGAAAAACAGCAGATTTTGCAGCGACTTCCCTTGCCTGATCTGCAAACTTCGCTGCAGGGACGCCATGCGCTCGTGGTCGTGAGGGGCAGCGGGTTCCGTGAGGATTTGCAAGCGCTGCGCGAGTATATTGCCGATTTTCGACCTGTGTTAATTGGGGTGGACGGAGGAGCGGACGCCTTAATCACTTGCGGATATAGGCCAGATATGATCATTGGCGATATGGATAGTATCACGAACGAAGCGCTGCTGTGCGGCGCAGAGATAATTGTCCACGCTTATCCGAATGGCCATGCCCCCGGCATGCAGCGGGTCAAGCGGCTGGGCATATGGGCAAGGAGTGTGCCGGCTTCAGGTACAAGCGAGGATTTAGCGATGCGTCTTGCGTATGAGAAAGGGGCTGCTTTGATTGTTACGCTTGGCACGCATACACATATGATTGATTTTTTGGAAAAAGGCCGCAAGGGGATGGCCAGCACGCTTCTTGTTCGGATGAAGATTGGGGACAAGCTCGTCGATGCGAAAGGTGTCAGCAAGCTATACCGGAAACGGCCCAGGCTGCGTCATTTATGGCTGATTCCCACAGCCAGTCTGTTTCCCTTCACTATGTTGGCAGTCATCCATCCGCAATTCCGTGAACTGCTGTCTGCGGCGTGGCTGTTGATGAAGGGAACACTTGCCTAATACAGGACTATTATCGGAGGAAAGCATAAGCGGAGCCTGGAACGGAAGGAGGTGCGCGGATGGTCTCCCTAAGGTATCACATTAGTACGATCATTGCGGTTTTCGTTGCCCTCGGCCTAGGCTTGGTGATCGGCGGCACCATGGGACAAAGCCTTTTCCATGACGCGCAAGGACAGATGCTGCAGTCGTTGCATAACCGCTACAAGGACCTGACAGTACAGCATGAGCTCGTCCAAGGAGAGCTGCGCAGCTATCATGAGCTTACCCGACAATTGGCGCCTGAGATGAATGGCATGCACATCGTCTGGCAAGGGCGTCACGATCAGCAAGCCGAGCAGCTGATCCAACGGCTCCGTCAGTTAGGGGCTGTCGTGACCGTCGAGGAGGAGCCTGCCCGCTCTGATACAAAGTGGGAGGTGGAGCCGGATTTGCTGCTTGTGGCGGGATCGGCCCATTCCGAGCCGCTGGCTGTTGCGATGTCAGAGAACACAGGCGAAGCTGGAGCCGAGCCGTCTTATGAAAGTCATGATATTCCGGTGCTGGATATGCGAAAACACCGCTTCGACGGAAGCATTCACGAAAACACCGCCCGCCTGATCAAGCTTGTGCAAGAAACTATCTTGGAAAGGGAGTCGCCGCATGCAGCAAGTGTCAGTCATTATTCCGGCATGGAATGAAGGGGCCCGCATTTCGGTTACGCTGGAGGCGCTGCATCAAGCGAACCGCTTCCGGAAATGGTATCATGAACTGCTTGTCGTGGATGACGGCAGTACAGACGAAACCCCGAGAGCAGCCGGGAAATGGGCCGATACGGTTATTCGGCATACGACGAATCGAGGGAAGGGCGCTGCGCTTGAGAGCGGTTGGCGTCATTCCGCCGGCCATATCGTCGTATTCCTTGACGCAGACTTGGGAGAATCGGCGGCGTTTGCCCACTTGCTGCTCGAACCCATTCGCCAGGAGCAAGCGGATATGTGCATCGCCAAGCTTCCTGCCGCCGGCCGCAAAGGAGGCTTTGGCCTGGTGAAGGGGCTGGCCACGACCGGCATCACCCGACTGGGCGGATTTCGTCCTGAGGCGCCGCTGTCCGGGCAGCGTGCCGTAAGGCGCGAAGTGCTGGAGTCTGTCGGTTCGTTGGCGCGCGGTTTCGGCATTGAAGTGGGCTTGACGATTGATGCGCTGCGCAAGGGATATCGTGTGTGCGAAGCAAAAGTGCCTTTCCGCCACCGGGAGACGGGGCGCGACTGGAGCGGCTTCGTCCACAGGGGCAAACAATTTTATGCTGTCGGCGTGACGCTGATGCAGAAGTGGCGGGAACGTTCTTGTTGAGCGAGCTGCTGCTGCCGGAAGGATGGAACTGGCTCGCATGGCTGCTGCTATGGGGATGGACAGGAACGGTCGCAGCTCTAGCGGCATGGAGCGTCCCGCGATTTTTGGCTGCGCATCGGCTGACGGCGGCGAATTTCCGCAAGCAACTCATTCCGCTGGGCAGCGGCATGGCTGTCTGGGTTACTGTGGCAGCACATTGCGCATTCTTGTCGTTATTCGCTGCTTGGTGGCAGGGGACAGAGGTTTATGGCAGCTTGGCCATTGCAGGGACCGCAGTGTTTTTTGCCGGTTGGCTGGATGACACGGTAGGGGATGTGAAGGTCAAGGGACTGCGGGGACATTGGCAGGCTTTTCGCCACAACGCTCAAGTGACGACAGGGGCCTTGAAGGCTCTGTCTGCAGCGGCTGCGGCCGCTTGGATCGGCGCGCTGGTGGCGGGCCCCATTCCGCCGATCGGCGGATGGGCTGCAGTTGAAGAGGCAGGGGTTGTTCTCATCTGGCTTGTGCGCTGGCTGCTTGCCTTTCTGCTCATGTGCCTTTCGGCAAATACGCTTAATTTACTCGATCTCCGTCCGGGCCGCGCCTTGAAAGGCTTCTTCGTATTAGGCGTTGCGGCTCTTCTTGGGGGCGTTTGGCAAGGCAGAACCAGCGAAGCAATTGTGATGCTGATGCCAGGCTTGTTGGCGGCCCTATGCTTGTTTCGTCAGGACATCCAGGCGCGTTCGATGCTTGGAGACTCCGGCGTCAATCTGCTCGGCTTCCTGGCAGGATTTGCGCTTGCTTCCTGCGCGCCAATGCTCATGCAGCTCCTGATCGTCGCCTTGCTGACGTTCCTGCATGTGGCCGCGGAGCGGATCTCCCTGTCACACGTTATTGACCGTACGCTGCTTTTGCACTGGTTCGACAGGCTTGGCAGAGCCGATCGGCAGCCGTAGCCGCGGATCGGCTCAAACACACTTGCTTGCCAGCAGGTATGGCATTCCGGGCATTGACGCCGCAAGGCGTCTGCGTATTATCAGGTTGACCAGAGTTTACTGGTTGGCCTTTTTTGTTGTGAAGTCGGGAATAGCGGCCTTGCCTTATTTCCGCTTGGCCTTGAAGCGGGGAGCGACATAATTGCGCTTGCGGTCGCGGAAGAAGATCCACCCTCCGATAAATCCCACCCCTGCAGCGAACAGCAGCAAGCCGAGCATAAACTGCCCCCAGCCAAATCCGGCGGCACCTTGGTCCTCGCCGAAGCTGGCCGCGTAAGCAAATATGGCATTTTTCATCTCCAGAAAGCCGAATGTTGCCGCAAGACCGGGAATGACGAGCAGCAGTACAGCGATAAGTCGTGCGAAAACTTGGTTCACGTCCACTAACCCACTTTCTTTTGTACATGTTGTGATGAGTGCATTTTCCCTCCCTCTATATTTCCGTGTGCGAAAAAGGTTAGAATAGAGAGACGGTATTTGCTAGTATATATCATAATAACATAGCTTGTCTCTGACACATAGATCGGGAAACGGGAGGGTTACGAATGTCTACGAGGGAATATGATGTGATCGTGCTGGGCGGCGGAATCGGCGGCTATACGGCTGCGATCCGGGCCTCGCAATTAGGGAAGAAAGCGGCGGTGGTGGAGCGGGATAAACTAGGCGGCACCTGCTTGCATCGCGGCTGCATACCGAGCAAGGCGCTGCTGCGCAGCGCGGAGCTGTACGAGACGATGCGGGACAGTGTATCGTACGGCATAGTAGCCGAGCATGTACGGGTCGATTTCCAAGCTGTCCAGCAGCGGAAAAACAAGATTGTCGGCCAGTTGTACAGCGGGCTGCAGTTTCTTATGAAAAAGCACAAAATCGATGTATATACGGGCAACGGCCGGGTAATTGGTCCTTCCATCTTCTCGCCGCGCAGCGGATCGCTGGCAGTTGAGGCCGAGAATGAGGAGGAGAGCGTGACGTTGGTCGCGCCCTATACGATTCTGGCAACCGGATCAAGACCGAGCGCATTGCCGGGCCTTGAAGTGGACGGGAAACGCATCGTGACCAGCGATGAAGCCTTGGAGATGCAGGAGCTTCCGGCTTCTGCCGTTATCATTGGCGGCGGCGTCATCGGCTGCGAATGGGCGTCGATGCTGCAGGACTTCGGCGTAAAGGTGACGCTTGTCGAGGCGGCAGACCGGCTGCTTCCGGCGGAAGACCGCGATGTCAGCCGGGAACTCGAACGCTTGTTCAAGAAACGGGGCATCGATGTTTATACACAGTCCAAGCTGGATATAAAGAGTGTTGAAAATACTGGAAGCGCCGTAGAGTTGACAGTGGAACGCAAGAATGAGCCCGTTCGGCTGCAGGCGGATATGATGCTCGTTGCAGTTGGCCGCAAGGCAAATGTAGATGGCCTCGGTCTGGAAAATACCGATGTGCGAGTAGAAAATGGCTTGATCCGGGTGAATGAGCATTATCAAACGACGGAGTCGCATATCTATGCGGTAGGGGACTGCATCGGCGGTTATCAGCTGGCCCATGCGGCGGCCCATGAGGCAGTGGCGGCAGTCGAGCATCTGGCTGGCGTGAAGAAGCCTGCTGCGGTCCTTGGGCCGGCGGCATCTGCGCTTGTTCCCCGCTGTGTCTATTCGCGCCCGGAGACCGCTTCGGTAGGGTGGACGGAGGAAGAGGCGGTGCGGCACGGCCATGCGGTGAAGGTGGGGAAAATCTCGTTCAAGGCTTTGGGCAAAGCGCTCGTTCACGGCCAGAATGACGGGTTTGTGAAAGTGGTCGCGGACAAAGACACCAACGACTTGCTGGGCGTTCACATGATCGGTCCGCACGTGACGGACCTGATCGCCGAGGCGGGAATCGCGCAGCTGCTGGACGCTACCCCTTGGGAGATCGGTCAATTCGCGCATCCGCATCCGTCGTTGTCCGAAGCATTGGCGGAGGCCATGCTGGCTGTGGATGGACAGGCTCTCGGATCATAAAGGAAGTACACCTGGTATCCAGTAGCCAATAGGGCGTGCAACATATGACAACTATCACTTGGATTCCGGAACAGGAACGCGTTATAATACTTATATCTAACTACTAGTACCAGGTAATAATTATAGAATCCCGGAACAGGAGGGCTTCGATGAAACAAGAAATATCGGCTGTTAGTACGACGCGGCACGAGCAGCTTGGCTTGACGGATGCGCAAGTCCTGGAGATCTACCGCACGATGCTGCTTGCACGCAAGTTCGACGAGCGCAGCTTGCTGCTTCAGCGCGCAGGGAAAATCAACTTCCACGTATCCGGTATCGGCCAAGAGGCGGCTCAGGTTGGAGCGGCTTTCGCATTTCGCAAGCAGCACGACTATTTTCTGCCTTATTATCGCGATTATGCCTTTGTTCTGGCTGTAGGCATGACAGCTCGCGAGTTAATGCTGTCGATCTTCGCCAAGGCAGAGGACCCGAACAGTGCGGGCAGACAGATGCCCGGACACTTCGGCAGCAAGCGCCTGAATATCGTAACCGGGTCAAGCCCGGTCACGACGCAGGTTCCGCATGCAGCAGGAATTGCCTTGGCGGCGAAGATGAAGAAGCAGGACATTGTCACCTACGTTTCGTTCGGCGACGGCTCCAGCAATCAGGGGGATTTTCATGAAGGCTGCAATTTTGCGGGCGTTCATAAGCTGCCTGTTGTTTTTGTTTGTGAAAACAATCAGTATGCGATTTCCGTCCCCTACGCGAAGCAGGTGGCGTGCGAAAGCATTGCCGACCGTGCGATTGGGTACGGGTTTCCGGGCGTGCGCGTGGACGGGAATGATCCGCTCGAAGTGTACCGCGTGACGAAGGAAGCGCATGAACGGGCACAGCGCGGAGAAGGTCCGACCTTGATTGAAACAGTTGTATACCGCATTTCGCCGCACTCTACATCGGATAATGATTTGGTCTACCGGACGAAGGAAGAAGTCGATTACCACAAGGGACGCGATCCGATTCCGCGGTTCCGCGAATATCTGCATGCCTGCGGGGTGTTGAACGATTCGCTCGAGGCGGAAGTGGAGGAGGAAGTGACGGCTGTCATCAAGGAGGCGACCGAGTATGCGGACCGGGCGCCGTTCCCGCAGCCGGAGGATACCTTGAAATACGTCTATGGCGACGAATCGGTATAGAAGGGGAAATGAAACGGTGACAACGATCAGTTATATCGATGCAATCAACGCCGCCATGCGGGAGGAAATGCAGCGCGACGCCAGCGTCTTTGTGCTGGGCGAGGATGTAGGCGTGAAGGGCGGTGTGTTCGGCACGACCAAAGGCTTGATGGAGCAGTTCGGCGAGGAACGCGCCCTGGATACGCCGCTGGCCGAATCGGCCATCGCGGGCGTCGCGATTGGCGCGGCAATGGTTGGCATGAGGCCGATTGCCGAAATGCAGTATTCGGACTTCATGCTGCCGGCAACGAACCAAATCATCAGCGAGGCGGCCAAGATCCGCTACCGCTCGAACAACGATTGGAACTGCCCGATCGTCATTCGCGCGCCTTTCGGCGGCGGCATTTTCGGCGGTCTGTATCATTCGCAGTGTCCGGAATCCATCTTCTTCGGCACGCCGGGCCTGAAAATTGTGGCGCCTTCCACGCCTTATGACGCGAAGGGGCTGCTGCTTGCGGCGATCCGGGACGAAGACCCTGTGCTGTATTTTGAACATAAAAAGTGCTATCGCAGCGTGACCGGCGAAGTGCCGGATGGTGATTATATGGTGCCGATTGGCAAAGCGGATGTGAAGCGGGAAGGGGATGACATCACAGTCATCACTTACGGTCTTACCGTTCATTTTGCCATGCAGGCAGCGGAGGAGCTGCAGAAGGAAGGGATTGAGGCGCACATCCTTGATCTGCGCACCTTGCAGCCGTTAGACAAGGAAGCGATTCTCGAAGCGGTTCGCCGCACGGGGAAGGTGCTGATCGTTCATGAGGACAACAAGACGGGCGGCGTTGGAGCTGAGGTAGCCGCCATTATCGCGGAGGAGCTGATGTTCGAGCTGGATGCTCCGATTGCCAGACTGTGCGGCTACGATGTGCCGGCCATGCCGATCAGCCCGCCGCTAGAGAAATTTTACATGCTGAACAAGGATAAAGTGCTGGAAGCGATGCGCAAGCTGGCGTTATTCTGAGAAATCGTGCGCAAGCTGGATATAGTATGAAATCTCGATGTTTTTTGGGGGCTGCCCCCGGTTGAAAGGAGAGTGAGCAGGTGGCGCAGAGCAAATCAATTGAAATCACCCTGCCTCAGCTTGCGGAAAGTGTAGTCGATGCAACGATTACGAAATGGTTGAAGCAGCCGGGCGATCCGGTGGAAGAATATGAGGCCTTATGTGAAATTGTGACGGATAAAGTGACTGCGGAGCTGCCAAGTACTGCAAGCGGAGTGCTGGATCAGATCTTGGTGGGAGAAGGCGAGAATGTCGCTGTCGGCACAGTAGTCTGCACGCTTCGCGGCGAAGGCGCAGCGCAGGAGCCTGCGGGAACAGGATCGGCGGCGGAGGCTGACAGCAGCGTCGCGGCAGTGTCCGCAGGAGATCAGAGCATGCGCAGCCGCATCTCGCCGGCAGTCCGCACGCTGGCGGATGAACATGGCATTGACTTGAACCTGGTGGCTGGAAGCGGACTGGGCGGACGCATTACCCGCAAGGATGTGCTGGCGTATCTCAACAATCCTCAGGCACATACTGCACAAGCTTCCGCTCCTGCTGCGCAACAGCCTGCACGCACGGCAGCAGCCAGCCAGGCCAGCGAAGAAGCAGATGCGGCGCGGGTGCCGGTGCGCTCCACCGGCCTGCATCTGACCGGGCAGAGCACCGCACAGCCGCAATCCGACCGGGCAGCTGCAGCAGAGCGGGGCGAAGAGCTGATTGACGTATCGCCGATTCGCGCGACGATTGCCTCCCGCATGCGCCAGAGCGTGTCCGAAATTCCGCACGCCTGGACGATGATCGAGGTGGACGTGACGAATCTGGTCACGCTGCGGAACAAGCTGAAGGACGAGTTCATGCGCAAGGAAGGCGTGAATCTTACATATTTGGCCTTCCTGATTAAAGCAGTCGTCAACGCAATCAAGGATTACCCGATCATGAACTCGGTCTGGGCTGTGGACAAAATCATCGTGAAGAAGGATATTAACATCTCCTTGGCTGTCGGAACCGAGGATGCGGTCTTCATGCCGGTCATCAAGAAGGCGGATCAAATGAATGTCGCCGGACTGGCCAAAGAGATCGACCAGTTGACCAAGCGCGCCAGAGCAGGCACGCTCCGGCCGGATGATGTGCAGGGCGGCACGTTCACGGTGAACAACACCGGCGCCTTCGGCTCCATCCTGTCGCAGCCAATCATCAATTACCCGCAGGCGTGCAACTTTACGTTCGAATCGATCGTGAAGAAGCCGGTCGTCATCGACGACATGATCGCGGTCCGCTCGATGGTCAACCTGTGCCTGTCGCTGGATCACCGCATTCTGGACGGCGTCATCTGCGGCCGCTTCCTGCAGCGCGTCAAGGAAAACCTGGAAGCGTTCGACATCAACACGAAGCTTTATTAAACACGACTTGCGGGCTTGGGTCTGCCATTTGGAATCATGAGCCGTCCATCAATTTGGTGGACGGCTTCTATCGCTGATCACGAATTCGTGATTTTATGCAATATCCGGAAAATCAGCAACGAAGTCTGATAATGAATTGGTTGTTGGAGAATTGGAAATCGCAGTGAGGGGGAGAAAGTCCATGTGGTTCATCTTCAGTAGTGTGTTGCTCACGAGTATGCTAGTACTATTCGGAAAGCGCGTTTGCAAGACTACGCATGCGTACACAGCGGGTGTGTTTTTTCTGTTCTGTGTCACTGCGGTAGCGAGTGTATGCTTGTCGCAAACCTACATACTGAGCGTGACGCCCGGCTACCATGACGGAATCGGGATTTCGAACAGAGTGGCTCAGTGGATCATCGGGGAGACACATTGGTCATCCGCATTATTCTGGCAGTATTTCACACTATCCGTTTATGTGGCGCTGGGGCTGCTGTTAGTGTCGGTTGTGCTGTTTCTTTGGGAATCGCGACTTGCATGGAAGCAGAGGGAAAACAGAAGCGAGTCGTAACGGAAGTCAGAGACGTTATGGCGCCCATTTCGCGACGAAAAATAATGTAACGGAAATGAGCGCTCTTATTAGCCCTTTATGTAGCGGATTTGACACCCGATTGCCGAAATAAGGTTCGTGTGTTCCGTTAAAATGCGCAGTTGGCGAAAATCGATCAACTAGTGGCGCTGAGTTCCGTTAGCGCGCACAGCAATTGAAAAACTGTCAGGACAGCCCTGAATTGCAGGTGGGAACGGGGTTGTCCGACAGTTTTCTTTAGCTAGATTCATGCAACGGCCAGAACCTGAGCGAGCATGAGCAGGACGGAGAATAGCATCGAACCGATCATGACGTAAATGACAATGCGAAACCAGAGCTTATTTCTACCCATGATAATTGTGGACACTCCTTTTGATGTACATGTTGCTGCAATGGCTGAGAAAGCGCTGCATCGATTTTGAATTTTCCTAGTAAATATGAAATACTATTGTCATTGTAACGAAAACGGTGCGCGGAGGGAAGCGTTTATGGTGAATCGGCAGCGATTGGTAGAAGAGTTTCTGGAATTGGTGCAAGTGGATAGCGAGACGAAGCATGAGCAAGCGATCAGCGAGCTATTGCAGCGCAAATTCCGGGAAGCGGGCTTGGACGTCTTCGTGGATGATACGGCGGCAGTTACCGGACACGGATCGGGCAATTTGTTCGCGATGCTGGCGGCGACGGATGGATGCGAGGACAAGGATACGATTTATTTTACATGCCATATGGACACAGTCGTGCCGGGAGCAGGGATCAAGCCGCAGATAGATGAAGACGGCTACATACGCAGTGACGGAACGACGATTCTCGGCAGCGATGACAAGGCCGGGATTGCCGCAATGCTCGAAGCCATTCGTGTACTGCAGGAACAAGCGATTGCCCACGGGCCGGTTCAGTTCGTCATCACGGTCGGCGAAGAAAGCGGACTGGTCGGGGCCAGAGCCATAGACGCCGGAAATCTCAAGGCGAAATACGGGTATGCGCTGGATTCCAACGGCAAGGTTGGAGAAGTGGCCGTTGCGGCTCCCGGTCAAGCCAAAATTACGATTGAATTTTACGGTCGCTCTGCGCATGCGGGGGTCAATCCCGAGGACGGCATCAGCGCGATTCAGGTGGCGAGCAAGGCAATCGCAAGGATGCAACTCGGCCGCATCGATCAGGAGACGACGGCGAACGTCGGCAGCTTCGAAGGAGGACAGGAGACGAACATCGTCTGCGATTACGCGAAGCTGAGGGCGGAGGCTCGCTCGATTCGAAAGGAAAAGCTGGATCGGCAGGTAGAGGCTATGCGCCAAGCTGTTATGGAAACAGCACAAGAATTCGGAGCGCGCGCTGAATTTCAGGATGAGCGTATCTATCCGAGCTTTAACTGCAGCGACGATGAGCCGGTAGTGCAGACGGCAAGACGGGCCATAAAAGCGATTGGACGCACGTGCCGGACTTTGCATTCCGGCGGCGGCAGCGATGCGAACATTTTCAACGGCCTTGGCGTGCCGACGGTAAATCTGGCGATCGGTTATGAGCATATTCATACGAAGCAGGAACAGATGCCGGTGGAGGAATTGGTCAAGACGGCAGAACTGGTCGTGGCGATTGCGAAGGAAGCCGCGAGCGACTAGAGGCTGGTTCAGGCGAAATAGGGATATTCAAGACTGGGCATGTTGGCTCCCTTGCCGGGGATGAAGCATGCCCTTATTTCTTAACACATATGAATAGAGACATGGGTATTTCCAGCCCGTGCAGTTGGGATAATGAAGAAGGAATGATCAGTATGAGCACCGTTAGAAAAAGGGGGTCATGCTTTGCTTATATGGGAGTGGGCGACAGCGACCGGCATACCTCAACCAGCAGGAGGACTAATCGAGGTCAGCGTCGCGTTGGACAGCGGAGCAGCGGGCAAAGCATACGGTGACCCGGCGTTCATCGGACAGGTACATCCGGGAGATCGACTGCTGCTGAACACGACAGCCGTTCATTTGGACTTGGGTACAGGCGGCTATCATTTTATACATATGAATGCAGGAAACGGACGAGCGAAATGCGAGCATGCAGGGGGAGCCAGGAGCAGCGAGCCGATCGCGGGCAGCGGACAGGGGCGGCACGGCGGGAACAGGCTGGACGAGAAGCGGGGGCATATCATGAAGCTGCGGTATACCCCGTTGCAGCACGCGGTGCTGGCGGCTGAAGAAGCGGCAAGCCCTTTTCACGAGGTGTTCAGTGAAAAGAAGAGTTTGGCCGGCATGCCCGTGCTGATCGGCGAGCTCCACAGCATGCTGCCTATTGCTGCGGCGTGGCTTGTGCAGAGGTCTGCTTTGACTGTCAGTTATATCATGACGGATGGCAGCGCGCTGCCGCTTGCGCTAAGCCGTCACGCCGCAGAATTGAAGCGTCTGGGCTGGATACGGCAGACGATTACGAGCGGACAAGCGTATGGCGGCGATATCGAAACCGTCAACAAATTCACCTCTTTGCTGGCTGCCAGGTGGGTGGCCGGGACAGATACGGCGATCATCGCGATGGGTCCCGGCATGGTCGGCACGGAAACAAGGCTGGGTCACTCCGGCATGGAGGTCGGCGAATGGGTGAATGCCGTGCGCGCCTTGCAGGGGGTACCGATTGTCATCCCTCGACTGTCGGCCGGGGACGCCCGGGAGCGGCATCGGGGAATCAGCCATCATACGTTGGCTGCGCTGCAGGTGGCCGCGAGGGAGAAGGCAATTGTCCCGCTTCCGATAACGGGCCAGACCGAATGGGATGCCCGGATGGCGGCCCAAGCCCAGTCTATCGCCAAGCTGCATGAACTGCGCTGGATTCAAGCCCCCTCCATGCAGGAGATAGCCGCTGTGTTGACGGATTATCCTTTGCCTGTCACGACGATGGGCCGGTCGGCGGCAGAAGATCCCCTGTTCTTCCAAGCAGTTTGCTGTGCAGCGGAAACTGTGCGCTTATGGCTGGAGCGTGCGGACTCCCCCAGCTCCAGCGATTGAAGATAAGCGCGAAGCGTAAGGCCAGCTGTCCGGCGGTCTGTGCATAATGACCGCCAATGGTGCCGGATTTCCCACGCTTTCCCGGACATATGAAGCTGATTATCCGTGCTGTCGATACGCATAGGGACCATCCCTTCTTCCTATCAGGTTTGCTATACTATCCATATGTCAGGAATGAGCAAGAATAGAACTGCTTGTCCGAAATAGGCAAGCAGATTAAGGGAGTGGTGAAGATGAACGATAACAGCAGGAAGCTTGAAGAGATCACAACGAGAATTGAGCCCGTATTCGAAGGGAAAATCATTTCGCTGCAGATCGAGCATGTGGAGCTGCCGAACGGCCAGACCTCGACGCGGGAAGTGGTCAAGCATCCGGGGGCGGTTGCTGTTCTGGCATTGCGCCATGGCAAGATGCTGGCCGTCGAGCAGTACCGGAAAGCGATGAGCCGGACGCTGGTGGAGATTCCGGCAGGCAAGCTGGACCCGGGCGAAGAGCCGATTGACGCTGCAGCGCGGGAATTGGAGGAGGAGACGGGCTTCCGCACCGATACCTTGACTTATTTGCACGCTTTTTATACATCGCCCGGCTTCGCCGATGAAATCATTCATCTGTATGCGACGGATCGGCTGGTCGAGGGCGAGGTGAAGCCCGATGAGGACGAGTTTCTCGAGCTGCTGGAGCTTACGCTGGAGGAGGCCAAGCAGATGATCGCTCTTGGCCGCATCCGGGACGCGAAGACCATCATGGCCGTATACGCCTGGGAACGTTACGAGCGGGAAGGGAGCTTTGCCTTGTGATGGCAGAGGCAGGACAGGGAGAGCTGCGCCGCATCTTTGCCGATTTTCATATCCATATCGGGCGGACAGCCGCAGGCAAGCCGGTGAAGATATCGGGCAGCCGGGACCTGACCTTTGCCAATATTGCCTACGAGGCATCCGAGCGCAAGGGGATCGGGCTGATCGGCATTATTGACTGCCATTCGCCAGCTGTGCTGGAGGAGATCGACGCACTCGTGTCGGCCGGGGAGATGGAAGAAGTGCCGGGAGGCGGATTGCGCTACCGGGATACGGTCGTGCTGCTCGGGAGTGAGATTGAGGTGAAGGATCCTGGCTTCGGCCCGGCGCATCTGCTCGCGTATGTGCCGGATTTGTCGGCGATGCGAACTTTCAGCAGCTGGATGGCGGGCCATATGAAAAATGTGGAGCTGAGCTCGCAGCGCATTTATGCGACGGCCCAAACCTTGCAGGATACGGTCGCCCAGCTAGGAGGCATCGTGATTCCGGCGCATATTTTTACGCCTCATCGAAGTGTGTACGGCAGCGCAGCCAGCCGCATGGCGGATTTCCTTAATCTTGACCAGATCGCGGCCGTTGAGCTGGGCCTGAGTGCAGACACGGCGATGGCGGGCATGCTGTCCGAGCTTGACCGCTTCCCCTTCCTGAGCAATTCCGATGCCCATTCCCTGGCGAAGATCGGCAGGGAGTACAATGCTCTCCGCCTGGCTGAGCCCTCCTTCGCGGAATGGGTAATGGCGCTGCGCGGCGAGGCAGGCCGCTGCATCTTGGCGAACTACGGCTTAAGCCCCAGGCTGGGGAAGTATCATCGCAGCTACTGCTCGCAATGCTCGGTTGTGTTGGATCGGGACGATATGGTAACGGACCGTTGTCCCGCATGCGGAGGCCGAATCGTACGCGGGGTCATGGACCGCATCCGCTCGATCGCCGACCGGAATACGGAGGAGGCGCATATGCTTCATCACCGGAATGACCCGCTGCAGGCTGATGAGCGCCCGCCCTATATTCACCAAGTGCCGCTCGAATTTATTCCCGGTCTCGGTCGGCGAACGCTGGACAAGCTGTTGGACCACTTCGGCACGGAGATGAACATCCTCCATGAGGTGCCGCAGGAACGGCTCGCGGAAGTGGCAGGCGCTGACATTGCCTCAAGCATTGCGGAGGCGCGGGGCGGCATACTGGCCGTAGAGGTAGGAGGAGGCGGACATTACGGCCGGGTGAAGAAAGCGCGCACGCGACCGGGAACGGACAAGTCATAGAACGGCATTCCCTCTCATAGGCTGATAGTACAAGCCGGAATGGACTCGAGGGAGGAAACGATTGTGGAAATCCAATACAGTCTACGTCAAAGCATTCGGGATCATATGCCGCTATACGTATTTGTGTCCGTTCTGTTCATCATGGGCATCGTATTTGGTGCCCTGCTGGTCAATGCGCTGTCCCTGGAGCAGAAGCAGGAGGTTACTCGCTATTTGGGAAGCTTCTTTCATTCCATTGAGCAGGGGGTGGTCGGGGATGCCGGCTATTCTTTCAAGACCGCGTTGCTCGGCCATTTGAAATGGATATTGCTCATTTGGCTGCTGGGATTGTCGGTAGTGGGCTTGCCGCTGATTATGGTGCTCGATTTTTTGAAAGGCGTATTGATCGGATTCACGGTCGGGTATCTCGTTGCCCAGCTCTCGTGGAAAGGGCTGTTGTTCGCGCTGGTATCGGTGGCGCCGCAGAACCTGATTATGATCCCGTCTGTGATCATAGCCAGTGTGGCAGGCATCACCTTCTCCTTGTTTCTGATCAAGAACCGCTTCCTTCAGCGTTCTGCAGGCAGTGTCAAGCAGCAATTGGCGTCGTATGCCGTAACGGCCCTTGCCTTGCTGGCCTGCGTGTTTGCCGTTTCCCTGTTCGAAGTGTTTATTTCGCCGCATCTGATGGCCTGGGTAACCCCGCATCTGATCGCGGTCAGCTCGTGACGGGACGTTTTCCTTTTGCTGCATCTGTTTCCTCAAAACTGTTATTTATAATCATTCTAAAATGTTTGACTTTCTCTTCAGAATCCCCCTATAATGAAATAAACCAATAGTGCGAATAAGGCGTCCTGCATGACTTGAGGGGGAAAACGATGGAAGCGCGAATAGAGAAGATAAAGCAGCAGCTGCAGTCCCAGGGATATAAATTGACGCCCCAGCGCGAAGCCACGGTACGGGTACTGCTTGAGAATGAAGAGGATCATCTCAGCGCTGAGGATGTCTATATGCTGGTGAAGGAAAAGGCCCCTGAAATTGGTCTGGCAACCGTCTATCGAACTTTGGAGCTGCTCAGTGATTTGCATGTCGTGGAGAAGATGAATTTCGGCGACGGCGTTGCGCGCTATGATTTGCGCAATGACAACAATACCCATCATCATCATCATTTGATCTGCGTGCAGTGCGGGGCAGTGGATGAGATTATGGAGGATTGGCTTACACCGCTGGAAGAGCGTCTGGAGAAGGAGTTTCACTTCAAGGTCATTGATCACCGACTTGATTTTCAAGGAATCTGCCATCGTTGCAACAAGAAGGACAAGTAATGCTTGGACATATACACGCCCGTCACCTCGGCCATGCGGCTTGAGGTGCTTTTTGTTTGAACATGGAGATAGTAGGGTATATTAGGCTCGATCTCAATTCATGAACGGAGGCGTATAAGCATGAACAAGCAATCTGCCATCGTAGGAGTTCCCAAGGAAATCAAGAACAACGAAAATCGGGTGGCCCTTACACCCGCTGGCGCAGGCATGCTGCGGGATGCCGGGCATCGCGTTATCGTCGAGCAGGGGGCAGGAATCGGCAGCGGCTTCACAGACGAAGATTACAGGCAAGCCGGGGCAGAGCTCGCTCCGACTGCGGCCGACGTCTGGGGAAATGCCGAGTTGATTGTCAAGGTGAAAGAGCCGCTGCCCGAGGAGTTCGGTTACTTTCGCAAAGAGCAGCAGCTGTTTACATACTTGCATCTGGCAGCAGAAGAACAGCTTTCGCATGCCTTGGCGGACAGCGGCGTAACGGCTATCGCCTACGAAACGATCCAATTGCCGAATGGAGCGCTGCCGTTGCTCACGCCCATGAGCGAGGTGGCAGGCCGCATGAGTGTTCAGGTAGGCGCCCAGTTCCTGGAAACCTTCTATGGCGGTCGCGGCATTCTGCTGGGCGGCGTGCCCGGTGTCCCTCCGGCCGAGGTGATTATTCTCGGCGGCGGCATTGTAGGCATGAACGCGGCCAAGATGGCGCTGGGGCTTGGCGCAGATGTCGTGATCATCGAGCTGAACGGCGAGCGAATGCGTTACATCGATGATGTATTCGGGGGACGGGTACGGACTTTGATGTCCAATCCGTACAATATTGCATCTGCGGTGCAGAAGGCGGATTTGCTGATTGGGGCGGTACTCATTCCAGGCGCCAGGGCGCCGAAGCTCGTCACAGAGGAAATGGTAAAGACGATGAAGCAGGGAGCGGTTATTGTCGATGTCGCGGTCGATCAGGGAGGAACAATCGAAACGGTGGACCGGGTGGCCACACATAGCGACCCCACTTACGTGAAGCACGGCGTACTTCATTACGCAGTGGCGAATATGCCGGGAGCGGTTCCCCGAACGTCTACGCTTGCTCTTACGAATGCGACGTTCCCATACTTGCTGGAGCTGGCGAACAAAGGCTTCGACCGGGCTGTGCGCAACAACCAGCCGCTTCGATTCGGCGTCAATGCGTACAGCGGCGAAATCACCCATCAGGCTGTTGCTGCCGCTGTCAATCGCCCATTCCGACCGCTGGAGGATCTGCTGGGATAGCCGGGCATAATTTCAAAGGGCCTTCATATGCTAAAGGTAAAAAAGCGAGGAGACAGGCATATGATCGTTCACTTGCGCAAATGGCTGGAACGGTTGAAGTTTCTGCTGCTGTTCCTGCTGCTGACTTATTTATTCTCGCATGTATTCCAGGCGCTGTCGGCGTGGATGGAGCCGAATGATCCGTATCGCAAGCCCAATGGCCATGCCGTGAAGGCGTTTCAGGAGCAGGAAGCGCAGCACGCAGTAGAAGATATGACGGTTATGGAGCGTTTGCGGTTGTTTTATTGGTATGGAGAATAGAGAAAGACGAAAGTCTCGGCAGGAAATGGCGGGCCGCTCGTGGAAAGAAACAGGTACCGGAATAAAGGGGAGAGGAAGAAGGTTACCGATGAAAGCGCAGCTGCAGTCGTTCATGCATTTTCTGGCAGTCGAAAGAGGATTGACCCGCAATACACTGGAAGCGTATGAACGAGATTTGACCCAGTATTTGGATTTCCTTCTTCAACAGGGGATCGCTCGGCCGCAAGATGTCGGCAAGCCGGCGGTCTTGCAATACTTGTCCATGCTTCGGAAGCAGGGGAAGGCGAACGCTTCCATCTCGCGTGCGATCGTCTCGATTCGCGCCTTTCATCAGTTTCTGCACCGGGAGCGCATCACCGAAGCCGATCCGACTTTTCACTTGGAAAGTCCCAAGCAGGAGAGGCGCCTGCCGAAGGCGATGAGCGTGGAAGATGCAGAACGTCTGCTCGCCGCGCCGTCCGCCAAGGATCCGGCAGGGTTGCGGGACAAGGCCATGCTGGAGGTGCTGTACGCAACCGGCATGCGGGTATCCGAACTGATCTCGCTCGATACGGGTGATTTGAATACAGGGATGGGCTTTGTCCGCTGCTTCGGCAAGGGCGCCAAGGAGCGCATTGTGCCTTTGGGCAGGCATGCTATCGAAACGGTCAATCTGTATGTGGAGCATGCCCGGCATAAGCTGATGAAGCAGGGACGAGCCGAGCAGGCCTTGTTCCTGAATCATCTCGGCACACGTCTGACCCGCCAGGGCTTCTGGAAAATCATTAAGAAGCATGCGTCGGCAGCAGGCATTACCGCTTCCGTGACCCCGCACACGCTGCGTCACTCGTTCGCAACGCACCTGCTGGAGAATGGAGCGGATTTGCGCGCCGTGCAGGAAATGCTCGGCCATGCGGACATCTCCACGACGCAGATCTATACGCATGTAACGAAGCTGAGGATGAAGGAGATATACGACCGCACCCATCCTCGGGCCAAAATGGAATCATAGAGGGAGTGGACAAGCTTGCAATTTGATCGAGTAGTTGTCATCGTGCTGGACAGTGTGGGCATCGGTGAACTTCCCGACGCTGCTGAATTCGGCGATTCGGGCTCCCATACGTTGGGACACATTGCTGAGCGAATCAAGGGGTTTGCGCTGCCCAACATGCAGAAGCTGGGTCTGGGCAACATTGCGCCGATCCCCGGTTTTTCACCGGTTGAGAAGCCCGGGGCGCATTACGGCAAGATGGCCGAGGTTTCGGTAGGCAAGGACACGATGACCGGGCATTGGGAGCTGATGGGACTCAAGGTCGGCATTCCGTTTCAGACGTTTCCAAGCGGCTTCTCCGAGGAGCTGATCGGTGAATTCGAGCGGCAGACCGGCCGCAAGGTTCTAGGCAACAAGCCGGCATCGGGCACGGAGATCATTCAGGAGCTGGGCGAAGAGCAGATGAGGACCGGCGCTTGGATTGTCTATACGTCGGCTGACAGCGTGTTTCAAATTGCCGCGCATGAGGAAGTCATTCCGCTGGAGGAGCTGTATCAAGCCTGTGAAATCGCTCGCAAGCTGACGTTGGAGGCTCCCCACGCAGTAGGGCGGGTCATAGCGCGTCCTTATATCGGCAAGCCCGGCGCTTTTGAACGTACAGCCAACCGGCATGACTATGCGCTCAAGCCTCCGGCTCCTACAGCGTTGGACCGATTGAAGGACGCAGGACTGGACGTCATTGCCGTCGGGAAAATCAACGACATCTTCTCGGGCGAGGGCGTGACGGCATCATACCCGACGAAAAGCAATGCGGACGGCATGGCACGGACGGCGGACCTGCTGAAGGGCGACTTCCGCGGATTGCTCTTCACCAATCTGGTAGACTTCGACTCCTTGTACGGACATCGCCGCGACCCGGAAGGTTACGCGCGGGCCTTGCAGGACTTCGATGCGTTCCTGCCGGAGCTTACTGCGGCAATCAAGGAGCGCGACTTGCTGATCATTACGGCGGATCATGGCAACGATCCGACGCACAGCGGCACGGACCATACGCGCGAGTATGTGCCGTTGCTGGTGTACAATCCGGCATTCCAAGCCTGTGGCAGTCTCGGTGTGCGCAGCACATTCGCCGATTTGGCAGCGACGCTGCTTGACAATTTTGGCTTGGCGGAGCTTGAGCTGGGCGAGAGCTTCTTGAACCAGTTGAAGTAGATAGAGGTACAGCTTATCGTGTTATGTAGGAGAAGATTAGGAGAAGAGAAGATTATAACGAATGGAGAGATGAAGATGGGACCACAAGTTGACGCGGCAACGACAGCGTGCATCAAAGAAGCGGCGGCTGCGATTCAGCAGCGCATTGGCTTCCAGCCGGAGATCGGGCTTATCCTGGGCTCCGGTCTTGGCATGCTAGCCGATCTGATCGAAGATCCGGTAGTGATTCCCTATGGAGATATCCCGCACTTTCCGGTATCCACCGTGGAAGGACATGCGGGAGAACTGGTGGCAGGACAGATCAAAGGAAAGTCCGTTGTGATGATGAAGGGCCGCTTCCATTTGTATGAAGGCTATTCGGTGTACCAGGTAACGCTCCCGGTGCGGGTGATGAAGGAACTCGGCGTAAGCAAGCTGGTCGTGACCAATGCAGCCGGCGGCATCAATTTGTCCTACAAGCCCGGCAACTTGATGCTGATTCGCGATCATATCAATTTTACGTTCCGCAACCCGCTGATCGGACCGAACGATAACGATCTGGGCGTTCGCTTTCCAGACATGTCTGAAGCATACAGCGCCCGCTTGCGCAGCATTGCGCGAGATACAGCGAAGGAATTGAACCTGCCTCTCCAGGAAGGCGTCTATATCGGACTGCTCGGTCCTTCGTACGAAACGCCGGCAGAAATCCGGATGTTCCGAACGATGGGAGCGGATGCAGTGGGCATGTCCACCGTGGCTGAAGTGATCGCAGCCCGGCATGCCGGGATCGAGGTGCTCGGCATCTCCTGTATCAGCAACATGGCCGCCGGCATCCTGGATCAGCCGCTTTCTCACGAGGAAGTGATGGAGACGACGGAAAAGGTGAAGGAAACGTTCCTCCGCCTTGTGCTGACAATCCTGCCGAAGCTGGACTAGAAGGGAGAACAGAGAAATGGAAATAGCAGCAGGATGGAATGGTGCGCCGGGAAGCGGCGCTCTGTATAAGCAGGCTGTTGAGGAAGCCGCTGCCTATCTCAAGGACAAGCTGGGGATGCTCCGTCCTCAGGTCGGCTTGGTGTTGGGCTCAGGCCTCGGCGATCTTGCCGAACAGATCGAGGACCCGATTGTCATTTCGTATGGGGAGGTTCCGCATTTTCCGGTCTCGACAGTAGAAGGGCATGCCGGACAGTTTGTCTGCGGGAGGCTGGAAGGGCGCCAAGTCATTGCGATGCAAGGCCGCTTTCACTATTATGAAGGTTATCCGATGAAGCGCGTGGTGTTCCCGGTCTATGTGATGAAAGCGATTGGCGTCGGCGCATTGGTCATCACGAATGCTGCCGGCGGCATGAATCGTGATTTCCGAGCTGGCGATCTGATGCTGATTACCGATCATATCAATATGACCGGTGCGAATCCGCTGATCGGCCCCAATGACAGTGAGCTGGGTGTCCGGTTCCCGGATATGTCCCAGGCTTATACGCCGCGGCTGCGTGAGCTGGCACGGCAGGCGGCAGCGCAAATGAAAGAGGCCGATGACACGTTTCGACTGCAGGAAGGGGTTTACAGCGGGATTAGCGGTCCGGCTTATATGACGCCGAGCGAGCTGAAGTTCTTGGCGTTGGCGGGCGGCGATGCTGTCGGGATGTCCACAGTTGGCGAGGTCATCGCTGCGAGCCATGCGGGCTTGGAAGTGCTGGGATTGTCCTGCATTACCGATATGGCGATTGGAGATGAGCTGGAGCCGTTGACGCATGAGCAGGTAGTGGCGGTTGCCAACCAAACGAAGCCCAAATTCATACAACTGGTCAAGCTGTTCTTGTCGAGGCTGGATACGTAGCAGAAACCGTGCGCGAAGCAGCAGGATTGCAGATCAGATGCGTTTGTCTAGCAGGCTTCCTTTTTCATAATACCCGTACTTATCGCTCCAATGACGGTACATGCGTTCCTGGTCGCGTCTTTTTTCCTCCTCGTCCTCCTTGTTCATATAAGGCATAGCTGGCCGAACAGGCTGGATGCGACCGGGCCCCGTCACGGGCTGCTTGTCAATGGTCTGTTGATGATACCAACGGTAGATTTGCATGACCTCACCAACTCCTTATACCTATTATATACCCGTTTGGCGCCTAATTTGAATCGGGTTGACCGAAAAATGTACAGTCGCCAAGGCAAAGCCGGCCGTTCTTTCATATTTTGCACAGTATACACGATTTCGACGCTTGTGAGGGTGCTTCAGGGTGACTTGGTTGGCTTCCAGATATCCTCGGGAGCGCTGAGTGAATCTGTCCAGGCATGAAAAGAGTGGGAAAGGTTGGCGAAAAGATGATACATCCTTCGTGCAAAAGCTGCTTGCTGCATGCTTCGGTTACCTCGCAGGGACCGGGCAAGCTGGACTATGTGCTGCTCGATCCGCATTGGATGAGCCATATGGGCATTGAACCGGAAGAGACGGTCTGGATTGTAGCCGATGATCCCCGATGCACGTGGACGGCTTCCGTTGTTCCGGGGAAAGAGGGGAAAGGTCAGCTTGCGGTGTACGGCGAGCATGCCGCGCGCATCACGAACCGGTCGAGGCTCTCGGTCTATGCCTTCCATTCCGGACCCTCTGCGGACCTTGGCGGCACAGAGTGGGTATGCCAGGAGCCCGAGGTTGTCATTGAGCTTGCGGACGGCAATCGCATTAACAGGGTGCTGATTCGGATAGGAGCAGACGCTGAAGAAAATCCGGCGAAAGGAGAATGGGCTTGCGAACAGTCGATTTGATTCATAAGAAACGAGACGGGCATCCGCTGACTGCGGATGAAATTACATATCTCATTCAAGGCTATGTGTCAGGAGAAATTCCAGACTATCAAATCGCGGCGTGGGCTATGGCCGTTTATTTTCAAGGGATGACTGCGGAGGAAACCGCACATCTGACGATGGCCATGGCTGCATCGGGCGATCAGATCGATTTGTCCGACATCCAGGGCGTCAAGGTAGACAAGCACAGTACAGGCGGGGTCGGCGACACAACGACGCTCGTGCTAGTACCGCTTGTGGCAGCTGTCGGCGTACCGGTAGCCAAGATGTCAGGGAGAGGGCTCGGACATACCGGCGGCACGATTGACAAGCTGGAATCGATCCCGGGCTTTCGCGTAGAGCAGTCGCGCCAGAGCTTCCTGGATCAAATCAATCGCATTGGCGCGGCCGTGATCAGTCAGACTGGCGATATCACACCCGCTGACAAGAAGCTGTATGCGCTGCGCGACGTAACGGCTACGGTGGAATCGATCCCGCTGATAGCCAGCTCTATCATGAGCAAGAAGATTGCATCCGGCGCAGATGCGATGGTGCTGGATGTGAAGACAGGCCAAGGCGCCTTTATGAAAACGCTGGATGATGCGATTGCATTGGCGCAAGCAATGGTAGACATCGGTACAGAGGTTGGGCGCGAGACGGTCGCCATCATCAGCGATATGGAGCAGCCGTTGGGGCGGGCGATTGGCAATGCGCTGGAAATGCGCGAAGCAATCGAGACGCTGCAAGGCAATGGCCCCGCCGACTTGCTTGAGCTTTGTTTGAAGCTGGGCGCTCATATGATGATGCTGGGGGGGGCGCGCTTCATCGGAGCGGGAAGCGAGGGCCAAGCTGGAGGAAGCGATTCGCACCGGCCATGCGCTGGCGAAGCTGAAGGAATTGGTCGATGCGCAAGGCGGCGATCCGACCGCTATAGAGCAGACGGAGCTGCTGCCTGCCGCTCCGCATCAGCTCGAGGTGAAGGCCGAGCGCTCCGGTTTTGTCCACAGCATGGCGGCAGAAGAAGTCGGTGTTGCGGCCATGCTTCTCGGCGCCGGCCGGGCGACGAAGGAATCGGCCATTGACTTGGCTGCGGGCATCCTGCTGCAGAAGAAGCCGGGTGACCATGTCGAGGCCGGGGAGGCGCTGGCCATTCTCCACTATTCGCCTTCGGCTGCGAAGGATGTGGATGCGGTCGCTCGCCGCGTTCAAGCCGCATACGATATTCGCGGTGAGCAGCCGGGCAAAGGCCATCTCATTTATGCCGTGGTGACGAAGGACGGCGTGCGCAAGCTGACCTAATCTCAAGATGGGCGCAAGCATTCCAGCTAGGTGAATGCTTGCGCCCATCTTGCTTATTTCGCGAGCGAGATGCCGTTCGAATGCGGCTATTGGATCAGCTAACCTCTTCCCCGCTCATCAGCTTTCTTATCTTGGCCGGGAGCGAATCGCTGTTGCGTGCGATGTAGCTTTCGAGCTTATCGGCATGGAGCTGATTGTCGGTCCATTCCCCCATCCTCGGACGGTCTTCCTTGAACTCCATAATCGGCACGCCATAGCCGCAGCTCGTTTGGACCAATTCGATCTCGATCTCGAATAGCTGCCGCAGGCGGCGGCTGTCGATATGCGGGAAGTATGCGGCCCGAACAGTCTCAAAGGCAGCATCGGCTTTGCTTATAACCCTTCCTGATCCATATATCCGCAGGATAAGCGGGTTCTCGCCGAAGCTGTTCCACATGAGCGTGATCTGATTTCTCTCCGCCAGATGATTGGCCGTTTCATTCCCGCTTCCCGCATAATCGGCGTAAAGCAGCTTGCTTCCGGATGCAATGCGCAGCGTGTCGTAGCCTTTGGGAGACACATTGATTCGGCCTTCTCCAGCCGGCGCAGTCGCTACGAAAAACATCTTTTGCTCCTCAATAAATTGCTGGTGGGCTTCGCTTAAACGGTTCGAAAATTTCCCCATCTTGTTTCCCGCATCCTTTCCCCATTGAATGGTTTTCTGCTTGCAGTCGATTTGCCGGAATGTCTTTGGTTCTATAATGGAATATTTTACTGTAAATGCGTCAACAATGATAGCTATATCCATTACATGTGACACCAGGAGGGCTATCCATGAGATTGTTAGGTTTACAGGTATGGAACCGAAAGCAAGCTGGCCGTATCGTTCGCGTCATGGCATCGGCGGCGCTGCTGCTATCGCTGTTTTCGCCTGCGGTGTGGGCTGACCACGGCGGGCCGCATGACGAGGCAGAACCGGGGACGGAATCGCACATGGCGCCGGAGCATTCGCCGGAGGAAGGAGCGGACCCATCGGCGTCTGCGGAGGAGGACGCCACAGCTGCCCCGGAGGAAGCGAATCATTCCGAAGCCGGTCGCTCGGAAACGGAACAGTATGCGGCAACACTGGAGTTCACCGCAACAGCCGCCGGTCAGTCGGGCTTAAAAACCGAGAATGACTTGTCACCGAATGCGCGCTCCGCCATCCTGATGGATGCGGATACAGGAACAGTTATCTTCGAGAAAAACCCGCATGAAAAGCTGCCGCCTGCCAGCATTACGAAAGTCATGACGATGCTGCTCGTGATGGAGGAGCTGGACAAGGGCACGCTCAAGTTGGATGACCAGGTGACGACAAGCGAATACGCTGCATCCATGGGAGGCTCGCAAATTTTCCTGGAGCCGGGGGAAGCGATGTCGGTAGAGGACTTGTTGAAAGGGGTAGCGATGGCCTCCGGCAACGATGCGACGGTAGCGTTGGCGGAGAAGATAGCCGGCTCCGAGGAAATTTTCATTCGCATGATGAACGAAAAGGCGAAGGAGCTCGGACTGAAGAATACCCATTTCTCCAATACCAATGGACTTCCGGCAGAGGACCACTACACTACAGCTTACGATATTGCGGTCATGTCCAGAGAGCTGCTGAAGCATGAGGAGATTATCCAGTTCACTAGCAAATACCAGGATTATCTTCGCAAAGATACGGACAAGCCGTTCTGGCTCGTGAACACGAACAAGCTCGTGCGCTTTTATGATGGCGCGGACGGCTTGAAAACCGGCTATACAAGCGAGGCGAAATTTTGCTTGTCTGCAACGGCCAAACGCGGCAGCTTTCGCGTCATTGCAGTAGTCCTGGGCGAGCCTAATACGAAGACGCGCAACGCGGAGGTGGCTTCGATGTTCAACTTTGCCTTCTCGCAATATACGAATGTGCCAATCGTGAAGAATGGCGCGGAATTCGGCATTGTGCAGGTGGAGAAGGGCAAACAGTCGAATATCGTCCTGAAGGCGGAGCGCCCTTACAGTGTGCTGATGAAGAAGAGCGATGCGACAGATTTGAATCTCCGTCATGAGCTTGTCTTGGCGGAGCAATTGAAAGCACCGGTGAAAAAGGGGCAGGAAATCGGCAAGCTTGTGATCTACAACAATGATCAATCGCTGGGGGAATATGCGTTGTATGCGCCGGAGGATATTGACAAGGCCGGCTGGTGGACGTTAATGAAGCGAACGATGGCGAAACTCGCCTTTATCGATTAGCAGTCACTGTCGGGAAATGACGCCCTGCTTCTAGTTTTGTCGGGGAGCAGGAATCGCCATTTCCGTTGTAGAAAGCTTCTGTCATCATGGGGGAAGGAGTGAGTGAAGACATGAAACTGGATGTGGAATTGGAGCGTATCCGCCGTACCCTGATTGTGCGCTTGAAAGGGGAGCTGGACCACCATACGGCAGATATGGTCCGCACACGCATGGAAGAGGCCATCGAAAAAGAGGATATCCATGATGTGATCGTAAGTCTGAAGCAGCTGCAATTTATGGACAGCTCAGGATTGGGCGTAATGATTGGACGATATAAACAAATTACCGCGAAGGGCGGCAAAATGGTCGTCTGCGACGTCAATCCGGCTGTCCATCGCTTGTTTGAAATGTCGGGCCTGTTCAAAATTCTTACGTTGTCTGACAACGAAGAGGTCGCGCTTTCCAGTCTGGAGGTCGTATCATGAATGCCAAGCAAAGCAATCACATGACACTGAAGTTTGCCAGCCGCTCTGAAAATGAAGGGTTTGCCCGCGTGGCTGTAGCGGCCTTCGTCTCGCAGCTGGATCCGACCATGGAGGAATTGACCGACATCAAGACCGTTGTTTCCGAGGCCGTCACGAACGCGATTATTCACGGTTATGAGGATCGGGAGGACGGAGAAGTGACCATCCGCGCACGCATAGAAGGAGACCTGCTCTTTTTGTCCGTTGAGGATGAAGGCTTGGGCATTGCCGATTTGGATACGGCCCGCCAGCCGTTGTACACCTCGAAGCCGGAACTGGAGCGCTCGGGTATGGGCTTTACCATTATGGAGAACTTCATGGATGAGGTAGATGTGTTCTCGCAAGAGGGACAAGGCACGAAAATCACCATGAAGAAGCGCATCGAATCCAAAAAAGCACTTTTTAATTAGGAGCTGGGGATATGGAAGCGGATTTGAAACAAGGATCCCAGACCTATTTGGACGATGCGGAGGTGAAGCGGCTGATCGCGCTCAGTCAGACCGGAGATACATTAGCGAGGGATACGCTGGTGAACTGCAATATCCGGCTGGTCTGGTCGGTCGTGCAGCGCTTCTTGAACCGCGGCTATGAACCGGAAGATTTGTTTCAGATCGGCTGCATCGGATTGTTGAAATCGGTGGACAAGTTTGATTTGTCTTATGACGTCAAGTTTTCCACTTATGCGGTGCCGATGATTATCGGCGAGATTCAGCGCTTCCTGCGAGATGACGGGACGCTGAAAGTGAGCCGTTCGTTGAAGGAAACGGCGAACAAAATCCGCAAAACGAAGGATGAGCTCTCGAAGACGCTCGGACGCCTGCCTACTGTCAAGGAGGTAGCGGAGGCGCTCGGGATTACGCCGGAGGATGTCGTGTTCGCGCAAGAAGCGAACAAGCCGCCGTCGTCCATCCATGAAACAGTGTTCGAGAATGACGGAGATCCGATCACGCTCATGGATCAGATTTCCGATGATTCCCAGGATCGGTGGTTCGATAAACTGGCCTTGTCCGAGGCGATCGAATCGTTGTCGGAACGGGAACGGCTCATCGTGTATCTTCGTTATTTCCGAGATCAGACACAGTCTGAGGTGGCAAGCCGATTGGGCATCTCTCAGGTTCAGGTGTCCCGTCTGGAGAAGAAAATATTGAAATCCATAAAAGACCAGATCGCTCAATGAGTGATCCGGTCTTTTGTTATGCATAATAAAACGTACATATGCTGCTAATGGGATACGGGCCTCGCTAATGAGGGCGAAAAAATGAAGAGAAGGAAAGGGTTTTGCCATGTCCGTTACAGAGAAGGCGACGATCCATTTGCGGCTGCACCGCCGCGTTACTCATCTCTCTGACCAGCCTGTACGGCTTGGCGATGTGGCATCACTGTTCGCGCCGCCCGAGCTGGAGAGCAAGCTGAGGGAAGCGATCGTGTACCGCCATAACCCGGCAGACGGTCATATTGTCATGGTGGAAATGCTGGATGTGCTTCACGCAGTAGAGCGAATTGCGCCGAAGGCTGCTGTGGAGGTATATGGGGAGCCGCAAGCAATCGTAGAGCTAAGAGAACGGAAGGGGAGTCCCAATGTCATCCTCGTTGCTTTCGTTCTGCTCCTGTTGTTCCTCGGTTCCGGCCTGGCGATCATGAACTTTCATGCGGATGTCAACATGCTGGAGGTACAGCGCAAAATTTATCAGTTCATTACAGGCAGAGAGGACGAACACCCGTATTTGCTGCAAATTCCATATTCACTGGGGCTTGCGGCGGGCATGATGATTTTTTTTAACAGGCTGTTCAAGAAGCGCTTTAACGAAGAGCCGACTCCGCTTGAGTTGGAGATGTATTTATACGAGCAAAATATCAACCAATATATCGTAACGGAGGAATATCGGAAAAAGCGGGAGACAGAAGGAGGGTGATCCGGGATGGCCTGGCTCGCGGCTGCTTTCGCAATGCTGCTTGGCCTGGCAGGCGGACTGATTGTCGGCAGCGGACTGGTGGCGCTGCTGACAGTATTGGACATTATTCCGCGGCTGGCGCAAGTGGCTTGCATGTACAAGCATGTGGATTGGCTGGAACGGGCTGTAGTGTCCGGCGCTTTTTTTTGGACAGTGGCTGATTTCTTCGACCTTACTTTTGGTCATTTTGCACTCGGCGCCGTTCTCGTAGGATTGCTGCAAGGAATATTCGTCGGCATGCTGGCCGCCGCGCTGACAGAAGTGTTGAACGTGCTCCCCATCCTGTCGCGCAGATTGCGGATGGAAGCCTACATGATGTGGTTTGTCATTGCTATGATGGCGGGCAAAGTGGTGGGTTCGCTATTCGATTGGCTGGTTTATCAGCGATTGTAGAACTGGAGAACGGGAGGTCAACCGCATGGACAAAGGGATTTTCGACGTTGAGCAGGATCGGGAAATTGTCGGTATGGAAAGCAAAATGCCTGATGATGAAGAGACGCTGTCCCAGGAAGAGCTGGATCTGAAAACGAGCGATGATATTCATCGCCGATTGGAAGACAATATTCGGGTGCTTGAGGAGAAGGCGGGTCTGAACAAGAGCTTTGATGTGATATTTCGGGAAATGACCTTTGCGGGCAAAAGGACTGGACTGTTCTATTACAACGGCTTCGCTGACGACTTGGCTTTGGTGGAAGTATTGAAACGGCTTAGCTATGTAAAAAAAGAAGAGCTGCAGCCTCATGCGCTGGAAAGCTTCTATGAAGAGCTGGTTGCACATATTCAAGTAGACAAGGTATCCACCATGTCCGAAGTAATGATGAAGGTCATGGCGGGCGGGTCCGCTCTTTTCGTCGAAAATGAGACAGAAGCGATTGTGATCGATGCCAAAACATTCCCGCAGCGCGGACCGGATGAATCGACAACGGAGAAGGTGGTGCGCGGGTCCAGGGACGGGTTCATCGAAACGTTGCTGACGAACGTGACCCTTGTGCGGAGAAGAATTCGCGATCCGCGACTCAAGCTGGAGATCATGAAGGTCGGCAAGCGTACGCAAACGGACGTCTGTGTGTCTTATATTAACGATATAGCTGATTTGGAAACCGTCAAGTCTGTAAAAAGAAAAATTCAAGGGGCTAATGTGGATGGCTTGCCGCTCGGCGAGAAGCAGCTGGAAGAGCTGCTGATGGAGAGATCGTGGAATCCGTTCCCGATGGTACGGTATTCGGAAAGACCCGACGTCATTGCCAGTCATTTGCTCGAAGGGCATATTGTCGTGTTCGTGGACACTTCGCCAAGCGCCATGATTATCCCGACGACGATGTTTCATCTCGTCCAGCATGCGGAGGAATACCGGCAAACCTCATTTATCGGCACATACTTGCGATGGGTTCGCTTCATTGGCATCATGGCCTCGATATTTCTTCTTCCCTTCTGGCTGCTTCTGGTGCTCCAGCCTGAGCTGAAGCCGGCTGGCCTTGGCTTTATTGGTCCGGACAAGACTGGTCAGCTGCCTATCGTGATGCAAATTGTCTTAGCGGAAATCGGTGTCGATCTGATGCGGCTCGCGGCGGTACATACGCCAACGCCGCTGGCAACCGCCATGGGCTTGATTGCGGCCATCCTGATCGGGGATATTGCCGTGCAGACGGGGCTGTTCGTCAATGAGGTCATCCTGTATATGGCAGCTGCCGCCATCGGGATGTTTGCCACTCCTAGCTATGAGCTGGGATTAGCCAATCGGATCGTGCGCTTGGGGTTGGTCGCCTTGGTTGCGCTGTTCCACGTTCCCGGCTTCGTTGTAGGTTTAACGCTGACACTGATCCTGCTTGCCGTACAACGTTCTTACAACTCGCCGTATTTATGGCCATTCCTTCCGTTTAATGGAAAAGCGCTGCTGTCGATCCTGTTCCGCCGTCCGATTCAGGAGCAGAAGCGCCGGCCAAGCATTACGAAGCCGGTGGACAGTACCCGGAGGCCTTTGCACTAAGCGGTGCCTATTTGCCAACACAAGCGTTGCTAAGCGTGTTCGGATATGGTACGTTTATTAGCATAGAAAACGTAGCGAAGCGCCGCCGAACCCAGGTTTCACTTGCGTGAAGCCGTTCATGCGGCTGCAGGGAGAGGAAGTAAGCGATGTATTTACATGGAACTAGCAGAATTAACGAGGCGGGAAGACTGGAAATCGGCGGCTGCGATACAGTGGAGCTGGCGAACCGTTTCGGCACGCCCTTGTATATTATGGATGAAGCGTTAATCCGGCAGAAAAGCCGGGAATATATAGAAGCTTTTCGCAAGACGGGGATGCGTTTCCAGGTTGCCTATGCAAGCAAGGCGTTTTGCGTGATGGCGATGTGCAGGCTCGCTGCGGAAGAAGGTCTTTCGCTGGACGTTGTTTCGGACGGGGAATTGCTCACCGCGATGCGCGCAGGATTTCCGCCGGAGCGGATTCACTTCCATGGCAACAACAAGTCTCCAGACGAGATCGCCATGGGTATTGATGCGGGCATCGGCTGTTTCGTCGCGGACAATTTCGTCGAGCTTGAGATGCTGGACGCGATTGCGGCGGAGAAAGGCGCAGTCGTCAAGGTGCTGCTCCGGATTACGCCTGGCATTGAAGTGCATACGCATGAGTTTATCACGACTGGACAAGAGGATTCAAAGTTCGGCTTCGACCTGGGCAGCGGCGCCGCAATGAAGGCTGTGGAAATTGCTGCGGGCAAGGCGAATTTGGAGCTGCTTGGCGTCCACTCCCATATTGGCTCGCAAATTTTTGAGATGGAAGGGTTTCGGGCCGCGGCGGAGAAGGTGGCCAAATTTGCATCGGAAGCAAGGGATAAGTTGAATGTCGTCTTCCCGGTTATCAATATGGGCGGCGGGTTCGGCATTCGTTATGTCGAGGGGGACACACCGCTGCAAGTAGAGGAATATGTGCGGGTGCTGACGGATGCAATCAAGAACGAATTTGCCTCGGCGCAATATCCGATGCCGGAGGTGTGGATAGAGCCGGGAAGGAGCCTCGTCGGCGATGCTGGCTGGACGCTGTACACGATTGGCACGCAGAAGGAGATTCCCGGCGTGAACAAGTATGTGGCCGTCGATGGCGGAATGAGCGACAACATCCGGCCTGCTCTCTACGGTGCGCAGCATGAAGCGATGCTGGCCAACCGTGCGAACGATTTGCCTGAGGAAAAGGTAACCATAGCGGGCAAAGCTTGCGAAAGCGGCGATAAGCTGATCTTCGACTTGATGCTGCCGAAGGCGCAGCCAGGGGACATTCTAGCTGTTTCCTGTACGGGTGCATACAGCTTCGCCATGTCCAGCAATTACAACCGCATTCGCCGGCCGGCAGTCGTCTTCGTGGCTGACGGTCAGGCCGACTTGGTCGTGAAGCGCGAATCCCATGACCATATGCTGGCGAACGATGTGCTGCCGGAGCGCTTTCAAGTCAAGGGCTCTCAGGAAGGGGCAGCGATTCGTTAGCCGATGCCGAAGGTTGGCAATCGGAGCGAATGCAGGTACAATAGAAGAAAAAATCTAAGTAAGAGAAACGAAGGAGTGGACAGGCATGGCTAAACAAGTGAAGATGAAATTGGAGAACGGCGGCGAGGTCGTCATTGATTTATTCGAAGAAGATGCGCCGAACACCGTGGCCAATTTCGAGAAACTCGCGAACGACGGCTTCTACGATAATTTGACCTTTCACCGGGTTATTCCGGGATTTGTAGCGCAAGGAGGCTGCCCGAACGGCAATGGGATGGGCGGGCCTGGCTATACGATCAACTGCGAGATCAACCCGAACAAGCATGAGCGGGGATCGCTTGCGATGGCGCACGCAGGACGCAATACGGGCGGCAGCCAGTTTTATATTTGCTACCAGCCGCAGCCGCATCTGGATGGCCAGCATACGGTATTCGGCCAAGTAGTCAAAGGCATGGAGTTCGTCGACGTGCTGAAAAATGGCGATAAGATGGCCGAAGTCAAAGTCGTGGAAGTGTGACGATTTCAGGCAACTAATCCATGGATCAGCTGCCATACCTTGCATTTTTGCAGGTTCCGTGATACACTTCAATTCAATGATTGACCTAATTGCATAACAGCTTTCGCTTCGGGGCAGGGTGCAATTCCCTACCGGCGGTGATGACGGGAACAGCTTGAGACAAGGACGGTACGGAGTGCACGGCTTGTATGAAGCGTTCTCGGCTCAGCCCGTGACCCGCTAGGTACTGCAAGCACGACAGTGTTGCAGTCCTGCGGCTGACTTGGTGAAATTCCAGGGCCGACAGTAACAGTCTGGATGGGAGAAGTGAGAAAGCGGGAAGCAGCCGATATCGGCTGAAGCAGAACGGCGCAGGAAGCAGGCGGAGGTAACCGTTTCTTTGGGTATGTCTCTATGATTCATTTCATAGAGTTCCAGACACGGCAATTGCAGAAATATGTTCTTTTTTTCACAACATCCGCTGCTGCATGTTTGTCATCTTCAGCAATCGGCTTGTCTATTGATCGTTCCCGCTTTGACCTATTCACCGAAACCATTTGCGAAAGCAAATGGTTTTTTTGGCTCTATGGATCATCATCGAAGCATCGCGTACAGGCGAAACAGGCAGTACAGGATTTCAGATAGAGGGTGGGAAGGATGGAGCTGAATACGAACCGCTATGTGCCGCCAGAGCTTCGCGTGGCCGAAGTGCCGCAAGGACTCGGGGACGACTATTACATGCGGTTGGCATTGCAAATGGCAGAGGCGGCTGTGGGCCAGACCGAGATTAATCCGAATGTTGGCTGCGTAGTGGTGAAAGAAGGGCGGATCGTTGGACTTGGCGCCCATCTCCAACGCGGCATGGCCCATGCGGAAGTGCATGCGCTGAACATGGCCGGGGAGCAGGCGCGTGACGCAACCGTGTACGTGACGCTTGAACCTTGCAGCCACCATGGGCGCACGCCGCCCTGCGCGGATCGCTTGATCCGGGAACGTGTCGCTCGCGTGGTCGTTGCTGCGACAGACCCGAATCCCCAGGTTGCAGGCAGAGGTATTGCCCGTCTGCGCGAGCATGGCATCGCCGTGACAACCGGGGTGCTGGAGCATGAAGCCCGCCGGCTGATCGAGCCTTTCGCCAAGTATATGTCGACCGGAAGGCCTTATGTGACCTTGAAGACGGCTTCCACCTTGGATGGCAAGATCGCCTCCGCGACCGGCGACAGCAAATGGATCACGGGCGAGTCAGCCCGCGCTTTCGTCCATACGTTGCGTCACCGCCATCATGCAATCATGGCCGGAATCGGGACGGTGCTGGAGGACGATCCGCAGCTGAATACGAGATTGCCTGTTCCGGGCTTGCATCCGGTTCGGATCATTGTGGACTCCCAACTGCGGCTCCCTCCATCATCGCGAGTTGTGCAAGACCGGTCCGCCAGGACCGTCGTGCTTGCGAGCGATCAAGCACCAGCTGAAAAGCAAGCTGAGCTGGAGCGGCTGGGCGTCGAGGTGCTGCGCTGCGGAGAAGGGCCGCGGGTAGACCTGGCGAAAGCAATGGATGCCCTCGGTCGGATGGAGATCGGCTCGATCTTGCTGGAAGGCGGGGGACGACTGAATGGCTCCATGCTGGAGCAGCAGCTGATTGACTATATCTATTTATTCTTCGCTCCAAAGCTGATTGGCGGGAACGGTCCGGGAAGCTTTGATTTTTCCGGCTTCGCCCGCATGCATGATGCGATCCGATTGGAGCAGCTGACTTGTACCGCTTTTGGCACGGACTTTTGTATTTCGGGGAAGCCGATCTACGGGAATCTATAAAATGAGGAACATATGCATAAGGAGGGAGCGCCCATGTTCACTGGAATCATTGAAGAGATAGGCCGCCTGGAAGCGGTAAGGCGCCAAGGCGAAACGCTTGTTGTCCATCTGGCTGCTTCCAAAGTGACAGGCGATGTGAAATTGGGAGACAGCATCGCAGTCAACGGCGTCTGCCTAACGGTTGTCTCGTTCTCGGAGCGCGCCTTTAGTGCAGATGTTATGCCGGAGACATATCGAAAGACGAACCTGCACGAGTTGAAAATTGGCGAGCCGGTCAATTTGGAGAGGGCTATGTCCGGAAAGGATCGCTTTGGCGGCCACCTGGTGCAAGGGCATGTGGATGGCGTCGGATTAATCTTGGAGCGTAGGCGTGAGCAGAATGCAGAGGTATATCGCATTAAGCCGGACAATCCCGACTTGTTCCGCACGATTATCCCTAAAGGCTCCATTGCCATTGACGGCATTAGCTTGACGGTGGTGGAGGCCGATGGCGAGACGCTGACAGTCTCGATCATTCCGCACACATTGGAGCAAACGGTGCTGCAATACAAGCAGCCGGGAGCGCGAGTCAATCTGGAAACCGATGTCATTGGGAAGTATGTGGCGCATTTGCTGCAGCTGGGGGCGCCCGCTTCAACAGGTGCGCCCAAGAGGGAATTGACCGAGTCGTTGCTGAGAGAACACGGGTTTGCGTGAGCAGCCTTGGATAAGGAGGAGAGCATGATGGGAGAAGAAATCAAGCTGGACAAGATCGAGGATGCGATTTATGACCTGATGCTGGGCAAGGTAATCATTGTTGTCGACGACGAGGACAGAGAAAATGAGGGCGACTTTATTGCCTTGGCAGAGAAAGCAACGCCGGAGGTTATCAATTTCATGATCCGGGAAGGCCGCGGATTGGTGTGCGCCCCGATTACGGAAGAGCGTGCAGCGGAGCTGGAACTGCCTCCGATGGTGAAGCAAAATACAGATTACCACGGGACGGCTTTTACCGTTTCGGTGGATCACGTTTCCACGACAACCGGCATATCGGCACACGAACGCTCCCAAACAATCAAAGCGCTCATACGTCCCGATACGCAACCCGTGGATTTCCGGAGACCCGGGCACATCTTCCCGCTAATCGCCAAGAAGGGCGGTGTGCTGCGGCGCGCCGGCCACACGGAGGCGGCCGTCGATCTCGCCCGCATGTGCGGCTCTTATCCGGCAGCTGTAATCTGCGAGGTCATTAAGGAAGACGGCTCCATGGCAAGGCTTCCGGATTTGAAGGAGCTTGCGGATAAGCACCAACTGAAGATGATTTCCATTCGCGATCTGATTGCATACCGCAATCGCACGGAAAAGCTTGTGAATCGCGAGGTCCAAGTAAAAATGCCGACTGATTTCGGCCAATTCGAAGCGATTGCGTATTCCAATCTCGTCGATGACAAGGAGCACGTGGCGTTGGTCAAAGGGAAAATTGACGGCAACCAGCCCGTTCTCGTTCGCGTGCACTCCGAATGCTTGACCGGCGATGTGTTCCACTCTCACCGTTGCGATTGCGGTCCGCAGCTCGCTGCCGCTCTGAAGCAGATCCACGAAGCCGGATCGGGCGTCCTGCTGTACATGCGCCAGGAGGGGCGCGGCATAGGTCTGCTAAACAAATTGAAGGCATATAAGCTGCAGGAGCAGGGATTGGACACAGTGGACGCGAATATTAAATTAGGGTTCGCGCCCGATCTTCGCGATTACGGCATTGGCGCGCAAATTTTGAAAGATTTGGGCATCCGCCAAATTCGGCTGTTGACGAACAATCCGAGGAAAATCCGCGGCTTGGAAGGCTATGGGCTGGAGGTCGTCGAGCGGGTGCCGATTCAAATGGAAGAAAATGAGGATAATACGCGCTATCTGCACACGAAGCAGGCGAAGCTTGGACATATGCTGACGTTTCAGGATTCCTGATAAATATGGATAAACCTTCATGCACGAGCAAGAGCCGCGTCAAATCCGTTAGCGGCCACGCGAGAATAAGAGAAAAACAATTAGACCAAAAGGAGAGCAACCACCTATGAATCCAAATCGAGTATACGAAGGACATTTAGTATCCGAAGGCAAGCGTTATGGCATTGTTGTTGGCCGGTTCAACGAATTTATTTCCGGAAAATTGCTGTCAGGCGCGTTAGACGCATTGAAGCGTCATGGCGCGAAGGACGAGGAAGTTGAGGTGGCCTGGGTTCCGGGCGCCTTCGAGATTCCGCTGATCGCCCAGAAGATGGCGGAATCCGGCAAATATGATGCGGTCATCGCGCTGGGCGCGGTTATTCGGGGATCTACTCCGCATTTCGACTACGTGTGCAACGAAGCTGCCAAAGGGATTGCGCAAGTCGGTCTGAAGAGCGGGGTGCCGACGATATTCGGTATTTTGACGACTGATACGATCGAGCAGGCGGTAGAGCGTGCCGGCACCAAAGCGGGCAACAAGGGCTGGGAAGCGGCAACGACCGCGATTGAGATGGCGAATCTTTGCCAATCGCTGCAAAGTTAACGAAATCGGCGGACAATCTGGTTTGCCCCCAATCTACAACTGAACCGGAGGCCATATGAGCGTCAAATACAAGCTGGAGATTTTCGAGGGACCGCTCGATCTGCTTCTCCATCTCATCGACAAAAATGAAATTGACATCCACGATATTCCGATTGCGCAGATCACTGAGCAATATATGGAGTATGTGCAAACCATGCAGCAGCTGGAGCTGGAGCTGGCAAGCGAGTTTCTTGTGATGGCCGCAACACTGCTTTCGATTAAGAGCAAGATGCTGCTGCCGAAGCCGCCGAAGATCGAAATCGATGGCTTCGAGGATGAAGAAGAGAACGATCCGCGAGAAGAGCTCGTCATGAAGCTCATTGAATACCGCAAGTACAAATCCATGGCCGAGCAGCTTCGGGATATGGAACTGGCACGCAGTCTTATTTATTCCCGGGAACCCCAGGATTTGACGCCATTTTTGCCGGAAACGGCAGATAATCCGCTGAAGGGCGTGCACTTGGCTGATTTGATGCTTGCCTTCCGCCGTACATTGAAGCGACTGAGCAGCCGCAACCGGGTTGCGCGCATCAGGCGAGACGAGATCTCCGTGAAAGACCGTATAACAGAAATTGTCCGCCTGCTGGAAGCTTCGCGAGAGTCCGTTCTGTTTTCCTCATTGTTTGCTGCGGACCGCAGTCGAGAAGAAATGGTTGTGACGTTTCTGGCGATATTGGAATTGATGAAGATGAAGCAGATCAGCTGCCAGCAATCCGGCTTGTTCGACGACATCGTGATTCAGTACAAGGGTGAGGGAGTAGGGAATGGAATATCCACAGATGAAATCGATTATTGAGGGTCTGCTGTTCGCTGCGGGGGACGAGGGTCTCGATGCCAAGCAAATTGCAGCGGTGCTGGAGCAGTCTGCGAACTTGGTGGAAGACTTGCTGCATGACTTGCAGAGCGATTACCGCCGCGAGCAGCGCGGCATTCAGATCATGGAGATTGCCGGCGTATTCCAAATGACGACATTGCCGGAGCATGCCGTATACTTTCAGAAGCTGGCCGCTTCCCCGACTCGCGCCTCCTTGTCGCAAGCAGCGCTGGAAGTGCTATCGATTATTGCTTACAGACAGCCGATTACCCGGGTAGATGTGGAAGAAATCCGCGGAGTCAAATCGGATCGCGCGATCCAAACGCTGGTCGCCAAAAATTTGATCAAGGAAGTGGCGCGTGCGGATGTGATCGGCCGTCCGATCCTGTACGGCACAACCAAGCTGTTTCTCGACTATTTCGGACTGAAAAGCTTGAACGAGCTTCCGAATGCAGAGGAGTTTGACAGCGATTCATTGCTGGAGGAAGAGACGAGGCTTCTGTTCGAAAAATTGGATGCGAAGCAAATGACGATCGACGATGTGGACGGCGATGAAGCACGCAGCCGGGCAGCGGCGGAATTGGACATTCAGGATAATCAATAAATCCGTTGTCGCCCATATGCCGTCAATTGTCTTCTTTGCATGAGTGAGAGCCCCAAGGGGCAACCTAATCCCGATGATCTTGCTGCGAACGCTGCGGCTGGATGCTCGGGTTTTTTTGTGCGTGGATGGGAAAGCGGACAGCGTCAAATCAGCAATATTACGAAATGGGGCAGATGACATGGTGTGGGCAGCCTATATCGTTGCGATCCTTCTTGTGAAAATCCTCATTTTCAACAGTAAGGTGAACATCTCGCTGCATGTGGAGAGACATGGCAATAATGATCGAACGCTGGTCATGGCATGGTTCTTGTTCGGTTTGATCCGATATACATATGATGTGCCAACGATCAAATTCAAAGGGTTGATGCAAGGTGCCGAAGTGAAGGTGAAGGAAGAACAAGATGTGGGCGCCTCGCAGCAAGCAACGGACAGTCAACAGCGGATAGATGCGAACACGGTGCTGCATTTCTTCGAAAGAGCCAAAAAACTCTTGGACCAGACAATATCTTTGACGGGGTGGGTAAGGCAGACGCTGACACATTTTCGTTGTACGGAGCTGAGATGGAAGACCTCGGTAGGTCTGGACGATGCTGCGGATACGGCCATTACGACAGGTTTGATTTGGGGTTTGAAAACGTCGATGCTCGGGATGCTGTTTCAGTTCGTCCGACTCGATACTCGTCCGCAGCTCGATGTGCTGCCAGCTTATCATCAACAGCAGTTTACAATCGATTTAACAGCCACAGTCCAAACGAAGGTATGGTGGCTTGTTGTTGCCACCATCAGGCTGCTTCGGCGCATGCGCAAGCTCGGGCTGAACAAGAAGACCGTGAGGCAAGTACTCGCTTCACGAGTCTAATGCATGGCCGGAGTTCTAGGCGGGCGGGGCATAAATTCGGTCGGGCAAGCGCAAAATAAGCGCGAGCGGCATTTGATGAGCATTCAATCCGAAGGAGGGGTTAAGCGTGAGTGAACATCCGATACAAGGCCTTATGCAGACGGCTATGGAAAATATCAAGGAAATGGTTGATGTCAACACCATTGTCGGCGATCCAGTGGAAACGCCGGACGGCAGCAGTGTCATACTGCCCATTTCGAAGGTTGGCTTCGGGTTTGCGGCGGGCGGAAGCGATTTTGTTATCGACAAAGAGAAGGACCATACGCATGGCAACGACGCCATGAATGCGCAAGTAGCGCTTCCATTCGGCGGCGGCAGCGGCGGCGGTGTATCCATTACGCCGATTGCGTTCCTTGTAGTAAGCACGGATGGGGTCAAGGTTGTGCCGTTGGACAACAACACCCACCTGCTCGAGCGCATCATCGATGCAACGCCGAACATGGTTGACAAAATTCAGATGATGATGAAGAACCGCGGCCAAAATCAAGGTCAACAGCTGCAAGGCAATCAGCAGATGAATCAGCAGCAACAAGGCGGTATGCAGCAAAACAACTACACGGTGTAAGCCGGCAAAAAGGCCTGCATTCTCAATATGAGAATGGCAGGCCTTCTCTTGCATGTTTTTTTTTTAGAACATAGCAGAGCGGCACTCGATTATTGGAAAATGCTGCTCTTCTGAGAAGTTTCCCTCAGTCCATTCGGACCATTCACGATGGTCTCGCCCCAAGCAGACAGGCTCGTGCCTGCCGGATTGTGAGCCAAATCCAAATATTCGACTCCTCCGCTGTTGCCGTACCACGACCAGGCAAGCCAGCCGACGCTGCGCTGCTGGGTGTAGCTGAGGATATAAGCTTCATCCACATCCCCGCTAGTATGCTGGAAGCCGAATTCTCCTATAATGACGGCCAGTCCCTGGTTCAGCACACCGTCGATATTGTTGCGAATCGTAACCGGATCGGAACCAGCGTACTCGTACATATGGATGGAGAACATCGTATTGCCGAGTGGATCGGCATGAAATACCTCTTGTCCATAGTTGTGGATCGAGGCAGGGTATTGCCCCCAACCCGCAGCGTCGACGATCAGCGTATGCTGCAGACCAGCGTCGCGCAGACGCGGAATCGCTTGCTTATAGCCTTTTGCCCATTCTGATCCGCTCCAGTTCCCATACCACTCATTGGCAATATTAATAATAACCGTGTCTTCTTTGCCGATCAGGGCGCTCTTGATATCGATCCAATAATCAACGGCTGCTTGAAGGTCGGATATGTTGTTGCTGCCTGTAGCGTCATGCACTTCCAGCACGGCGATCATTTCATGCTGTTCAAGCAGAGAAATAATGTTGCTCACTTCACTCGCACTGTCTCTCGTCCACTGGCGGCCGTTCGACAGGACCACACGCACGGTGTTGGCGCCAGTCGCTGCAATTGCCGGGATAGCGGTATTCAGATCATTTTTATACCATGTATGGGCATGGTTGATGCCGCGCATGACGAACGGGTTGCCGTTGGCATCGTACAGGGTCGTTCCGCTGATATAGAAGCCATTAGACGGTTCGCCGGGTTCAACTGGATCAGTCGGATCAGTCGGATCTGTTGGATTTTCCTGATAGAGTTCCCATACTCCCCATTGTCCGGTTGTGCCAGGCTCCTGATTTTGCGTCCACCATCTAGCTAACCAAAGCTGACCGTTATGTGAAACAATGTCTCCAGTATTGTAGATCGAATTAGGGTTCCATGCCGGGTAGGAAGCTGTGCCGTTGCCCGGATCGTTGCCGTTGTTGCCTGGATCAACGGGGTCGTTCTGAACTACACGCCAGGGTCCCCATTGATCCGCACCGGGCTCTTGATTTTGCGTCCACCACTGTGCCTGCCACAATTGGCCCTTGTGCGAAACAATTTCTCCGCCGGTGTAAATCGTGTTCGCATTCCAAGCCGGATAATCGGCAGCCTGCGCGCTTGGCGAAGCCGTTACAAATCCACCGCCGAGCACCACTGCCAAGCAAAGCAAAAGCAGAAAGCAGTTTCTCATCTGTCTTATCATTAATGAGCACCTCACTTATAACAAAGATATATTTTGAACATCTCGTCCCTTATGAGTACGTGCAACGGGCCTCCTTTCTGTGTGAAAATTAGGGATGAGATGCCAAAATCAGTTCCATGTAAGCCCTTACATAATAGTGAATGAAAATAAGTTGTGCGTACTGAATGACAATATCCGCCGGGAAAGTGATGAGAAGTCATGCTCCATGGAGTAGGCTTATGCTAGCCAGGCAGTCCAAATCCTCACGTGAATTAGGTTATAGTTAGATAGTATATATAACAAAACAATAACAAAAACTAACCAATTTGACAAGAGGATCGCTCGTAAATTTGTCGGACATAAGCAGTCTTCCTTTATCGTATGAACAGGGCTAGAACGTTCGCAAACGTTGACAAAATATGCTGAAATCCTTGTACATCTGCAAGCAGGGCAGGCTGCAGGACAACGGCAGATGCAAGAAGGTGTCGAAAGGGATCAGACTGTGCGATTTCCCGAGAAATAGCTTGGCATGGGAAATAGAGGTACACTATATGAAAGAAGGAGGAGCGGAACGTGAGGTCATCTGATGGGCAAAGGAACGGATTGAGATGGAGGGACAAAACAACTGGTTTAACGTTCAGGAAATTTTGGACTATTTTCTTGCTGTCGCTAGGTCTGCTTAGTGCACTCTCTTATGCAGTTTTTCTACTTGCCAAGGGATAGACATTTCGATGGGTAAAACCATAAATATTGTGGCCATCTGGCAAGGAGAGCTTCTTTGCAGACTGGGATTCGAGACATGAAAAAACGCCTGCAGCGAATCCTGCAGACGTATCCTCATGAACAATATGGATACCGCGGAACTATAATCCGGCTTGGGCAAAGACTTTATCGAAGCCGGACTTGGAGCGGGCCATCAGCTCTTCCATGGAAGCGGAAGGCGGTTCGGGAGTAAGCACCTCTTGGGCGACTACCCCTTTGTAGCCGATATCGGACAGGGCGCGCAAGAAACCGGCCAGGTCAATGACGCCTTCTCCTGTATACAGTCTGTCGTTGTCCAACACGTCTTCTACTGGTATGTCGGGCGCATCATTCATGTGGGCATGGACGATTTGCTCCGGTTTGAGCTGCAGGATATCGTTAATCGTCCCGCCTGTCGTGTACCAGTGGTATGCATCAAACAACAGTCCTAGATTAGGGGCATGAATGGCCCCGATCCAGTCGAGTGTTTCTTCCATCGTCCAGATGAACGGGTTTGCCCAGCGGGTCCGAAGATGATGCGGGCCGACGAATTCCAGGCCGAGCCGAATGCCGTAGGCATCCAGGATGTCCGCGCAGACACGAATTCGTCTCGTTGCCAACGCCATGAAATGGGCTGATCCCGAATCTGTGGATGGCAAAATATACGTGCAGCAGCTTGCACAGCCTAATGCTGAAGCCGCTTCAGCCGCTTCGATAAGCGCAGGCAATCCGGCGCGAAATGCCGCTTCATCTGCTCTCCACTCTACAGGCAGGCCTATTGCGCCGATCACTATGTTGTTTTCTTCAAGCAAGGCCTTGGCCTGCTCCAATCCATTCCGCGCGATCAAGCCGGCCGCGTCTACATCTACCGCCTGAAAGCCGGATTGGGCCGCAAGCCTGATCCATTGCTCTTCGCTTTCCAAATTTCCGAAGCCGGCGCGTGTCAATCCTCGCAACATCGCAACCATTCCTTTCTGAATGAATGTCGTTTCATCCCGTCCCTGATTTCGAATCCATATTGGTAGTAAGCTGATTTGCGATTTGAGCCGGGAAGGTCGCTCGATTTATGCCAAGCCATAGGAAATGACCTGGCGCTTCAATCGATTCCTCCCATACTAAATAGCGGAAGATTCTGTTCTTATTTAATGCCATCAATGATTCACGTTGATATGTAGCGGAACAAGATGGTCCTATTCGCGTCATTCCCTATGCGTGAATAGGTGATTGCCGCCAATAAGACCAAAATTTCCATTTATTATACGACTTTCGCCGTGTAAGTGTTGCATAACGGAAGTATGTTCCTTTATAGTGAGCAGCTGTCGAAGCTGAAGCGCCCATGTTACGGCTCAACGGTTGTGAGTGCCCGAACTGAACCAATGTACCCGGCAACTTCAGAGCTTAAAAATCCCAGTTCAGCTGCACCTCGCGGCCGGTTTGGGACGACTCGTAAATGGCGTTCAGCACGAGGCTGTTCGTGAACCCGGTCATGCCAGAGGTGATCGGCTCCTTGCCTTCGCGAATGCACTCCAGGAAGTGGCGGCTCAAGCGGATGCGCGCGCCTTCGTCATTTTCCGGAGTGACCAGCTCGGTCTCCAGCGGGCGATCGAACTTCTCGGTCAGCAGCTTGCCATGGGGACCGCGATAGCTGGCGCCGCCCTCGGTGCCCATCAGATGGATGAACGGCGTGTTGTCAGTGTCCATATGGACCGCCCAGCTGACTTCCAGGGACAAGGTGCTGCCGTTGTCCATTTTGATCAAGGCCGTAGCGAAATCCTCTACGTCATAAATCCCGTTCCAATCCGGCTTGCCCCAGTCGCCGATGCCCCGCTTCTTCGGTCCGAATTCCGCATAAGTCGCGCCAAAGACAGATACCGGCTTCGGATTGCCCATTAAATACAGCGCGAGGTCAAGCATATGGACGCCGATATCGATAAGCGGCCCGCCGCCGGATTGATCCATGCGCGTGAACCAAGTGCCCCAGCCTGGAATGCCCTTGCGGCGGAACCAACCGGTCTTGGCCGAGTATATGCTGCCCAGCTCGCCGCGGTCCATCTGCTGCTTGATCTGCATCGGCACCGCTTCCCAGCGCATTTGATGTGCAAGCATCAAGGTGCGGTCTGTGCGCTGCTTGGCTCGCATAATGTCGCGTGCCGCTTCCGCATTGATCGCCATTGGCTTCTCCAGCAATACATGCTTGCCTGCCTCCAGAGCCTGAATGGTTAGGGGGGCATGGTATTGATTCGGCACGGCGACAATCACCGCATCCACTTGGTCGCTGGCAATCAGCGCTTCCGGCGTAGGAGCGACCCACGGAATGCCATACTGCTCTTTTCTGGATTCGGCAAGCGGCAAGAATGCATCAGTAATAGCAGTAATCTCGCATTCCTCTTGCAGCTGCCGAAATTGCTGAATATGCACATTGGCGATATTTCCCGCGCCAATAATGCCGATACGGATTTTTTGGCTCATCGTAAAATCTCCTCCATACAACAGATATATGTCTCATGGTATTATAGGACTAAAGAAAAATCATCTCAAGATTGAGGAAGTTTGTCCCATTATTTCGGACGGAGGCATCAGCTTTGACTTATTTGCCGAAATACATCAAGGAATACCCGAATATGTACGCCGAGCTTCCGCTGCATATTAGTTTGAACAGGCTCATACAAGGATATCCTGCCCATCGCCATGATTTTCTGGAATTTTCCTATGTGGTCGATGGCCATGGAAGCGAAACGATCAACGGCATCAGCCATCCGATGGAGCCGGGAGTCTTTACATTCGTGCTTCCTTATCAGATTCACGAAATTTATACGGAGCCCGGGAAGACGCTGACCTTATATAATTGCATGTTCAGCATGGATTTGCTCGTGGAGCATGGCAATGCGCTGGCAGGCGGTTTATATGAATTGCTGCACAATCGCGATCATTTGCCGGGATACCATTATTTTGAAGACGATGAGCATGTTCGCATGCTCGACATTATTCAGGATATCTATCAAGAATACCAGGGCGATGGAAGCTGGCGGAAAGAGCTGGTCAAGGCGAAGCTGGGCGAGCTGCTCATCCGGTTTGACCGGGCTCGACATGCTGCGGCGGCAAGCGTGATGCAGAAAGAAGCGTTCCAACCGGGACGAAGCAATATCTGGCCGATCATTCATTATATTCACCAGCATGCGCAGGAGCCCTTGACCTTAACGGGGGTGGCCGAGCGCTTCGGCATCAGCCCTTCCCATCTGAGCGAAACGCTGAAAAAAACGACCGGCCAATCGTTCGTGCCGTTGGTGCATGATATACGCATCCGGCATGCGTGCAGCCTGCTGTCTTCCACGGAAATGAGTGTGGCTGAGGTGGCCTATGAAGTCGGATACGGCTCCTATAAAACCTTCCATCGGATATTCGCCGAACGCAAAGGCATGGTCCCTACGCAATACCGCAAGCTGAACACGAAATTATGAAACGTTCCTCCCATTCGTCTGCATAATGAATCCTGTCTTGAGGCAGGATTTTTTTGTTGTGCCGCGAGCCATCGGGCAATCGGATGATGGCGGACATGGCTTGCGCCGGCGGGCCAAGTTCCTTCGGACATCTTCTCATATCCGGGATGGACCGGCATATACATGTACAAAACCGAACGGAAGTGTTGGATCAAAATTCAGAAGCGAAGGAGCCGGGAAATGTGAACAAGCGGAAGGGTGTACGATCAATGAAAGCATTAGTCAAGCAAATAGGGATGACCGGTATGGCCGTTTTGATGCTCTTGACGCACGTGGCGGGGGCTGCGCCGGCTGTGCATGCGGATCATCCCAGGATTGGCACACATGCGCAAGCTGCGGCCTTAATCGATGTGGAATCCGGTCGGATTCTGTATTCGCACAATGGTGACAAGCCGATGTTGATCGCCAGCTTGACGAAGGTGATGACAGCTATCGTTGCGATTGAACATGGCAACCTGGAGGACGAGGTGACAGTTGGGAGGAACGCTGTTGGCAAGGAGGGCTCCTCCATCTACTTGAAGCTGGGCGAGAAGATGAGCCTGGAGAATTTGCTTTACGGCCTCATGCTGCGTTCCGGCAACGATGCGGCGACTGCCATTGCGGAACATGTAGGCGGCTCCATTGAAGGGTTTGCTTTTCTCATGAATCAGAAGGCGGAAGAAATCGGTATGACGAACAGCCATTTTGTCAATCCGCATGGCCTGGATGCCAAGGACCACTACGCCAGCGCGAACGATATGGCGAAGCTGACTGCTTACGCGCTGCGCAACAAGTCATTCCGGCAGATCGTCAGCACGAAGGTGAAGAAAGCGCCCAACCCGCATGAAGATTGGGATTATGTCTGGCACAACAAGAACAAGATGTTGCGCTTCTACGATGGCGCCGACGGGGTGAAGACGGGATACACGAAGGCGGCTGGACGCTGTCTCATCTCTTCTGCGACACAAGGCGGCCGCCAGCTCGCCGTTGTTACCTTGAATGACGGAAACGACTGGCTGGATCATCGCCATGTACTGGACTGGGGCTTTCAGTATTTTCCCCACCGTACTCTGATCAAAAGAGGCAGCGCCATTCAAGGAACGGGACTGCGTGCAGCAGCAGACTTCTCCTATCCGCTCGTTGAGGAGGAACGGTCGGAGCTTTCCTCTTCCGTAGAGACCCTGGATGAGAAGAGTCTGGACTATCGCCTGGGCAAGCGCGGCGAACTCGTCATCAAGCTGCGCGGGGAAGTCATAGGCAGAGTGCCGCTGCTCGCTGCGGACGACCCCGTCTGGCAGGAGGAGAAACAGGTTGCGGCCAGTGCGGGAATGAGCAGCGGAGCCGGCTCATACCAACAGACTTTGACTGCATTAGTGCGTGCGCTGTTCACGGGGGAGACGCGTTAAACGGTGGATGGCCCTTGCAAGTGTAGAGACATACAGGTTTTATTCGGGAAGGAGGAGGGGCGCTTTGGTCAACTTGATCTGGTTGTTCTTCATCGTATTCGGATTTGTGGTGGCGGTCTTCACCGGCAGAGTGGAGGCCGTAACCGAAGCAGCTTTTGAAGGGGCCAAGACCGGGGTGACCGTTTGCTTCGGATTAATCAGCATCTTGGTATTCTGGCTGGGGATGATGCGCATAGCCGAGGACGGGGGCTTGCTGAACAAACTGGCGGTGCTGTTGAGGCCGGCTGTACGATTTTTGTTCCCGGATGTGCCCAAGGATCACCCCGCTCTTGGCTACATTCTGTCGAACATGAGCGCCAATATACTGGGACTTGGCAATGCCGCCACGCCGATGGGCATCAAGGCCATGAAGGAGCTGCAAAAGCTGAATCCCGATCCGACGACGGCCACACCGGCCATGTGCACGCTGCTGGCTATCAATACCGCCAGCATCACCATTATTCCGACCACGATCATCGCCATTCGCATGAACTTTGAATCGGCCAATCCGGCTGAAATTGTAGGCACTACCCTTATGGCCACTGCCATCTCCACAACGGCTGCCATTCTGGTGGACAGATGGTTCCGACACAGGACCTTTTCCCGGCCCAAAAGGGAGGGATAATCATGTATGAGGCAATTAACACCATATCGGTCTGGGCAATCCCGGCAATCATCGTGTTTATTCCCTTATATGCGTATTTCAAAAAAGTTCCGGTTTACGAATCTTTCGTGGACGGCGCCAAGGATGGCTTCAATACGGCCATCAGCATTATTCCCCATTTAGTCGGCATGATGGTGGCGATCAGCGTGTTTCGGGCGTCGGGAGCGATGGAACTGCTGGTCAATCTTATTCGTCCGCTGGTGGAGGCAGTAGGGATTCCAGGCGAGGTGCTGCCGCTAGGCATTTTGCGTCCTATCACCGGGGCGGGCTCATTGGCCTTTACTACCGATCTGATTCAAACGCACGGACCCGACTCCATGATAGGGCGCATCGCCTCAACGGTGCAGGGCAGCACCGATACGACTTTGTATGTGTTGACGGTCTACTTCGGAGCCGTTGGCATCCGCAATTCCCGTTATGCGTTGAAGGTCGGATTGATCTCGGATGTTGTCGGCTTTTTGGCAGCGGTATTTATTTGCCTGATCGTGTTCGGTTAATGCGCTTTGCGCAGAATAGCCGGCGGCGCACACCTGCTGATTCAGCTTCATATAGTAAATCAATCTCCACTTGATTTGCGAGGTGAAGTGCTTGCAGCCAATCGGTGTGGTCATGCATCATGCAGCATGCCCTTCCATAAACGGGAAGGGCTATGATTTTTTTATTCGAAAAGATGGAACAGTGATTGCAGCGGAAGAGCCGCAGGACACAGATTATGTGCATATTTGCTTGGAAGGCGATTTCTCCCGGCGTCTGGGCGGCATGTCGGAAGGGCAATTGGAAGAGCAGTGCTTTGTTGTGCAAAAGCTGCTTATTCGCCTGTTTGGAAAGTACGGATTGTCCACCCTGATGTTCCACGGTCACAATACAGATTGCCCGGGACCATACTTTCCATGGAGCAAGCTTGTGATTTCCCCAGCGAATCGGTATCATTAGGGGAAGAGGTGAGACAAACGCATGGAACGTCTGCAAAAAGTATTGGCGCAAGCCGGTGTGGCATCGCGCCGCAAGTGCGAGGATTTGATTCGCGCCGGCCGGGTAGAGGTGAACGGCGAAGTGATCGATACGCTGGGAGCCAAGGTAGATCCGGCAACGGATGAAATAAGTGTGAATGGGCGTCCGATACGTCTGGAGGAGAAGGTCTACTTGCTCCTGCACAAGCCGAAAGGCGTAATCGCCAGCGTAACGGATCCGAAAGGCCGCAAGGTAGTCACAGACTACCTGCGCGGCATCAAGCAGCGTGTATATCCGGTAGGGCGGCTCGATTATGATACCGAGGGTCTGCTGCTGCTGACCAATGACGGCGATTTCTCGCAGAGATTGACTCACCCGCGGCATGAAATCCCCAAGACCTACCATGCCATGGTGAAAGGCGTGCCTCACGGCAGCCTGCTGGACAAGCTGGCGCAGGGGATCGAGCTGGAGGATGGGATGACGGCTCCGGCTCAGGTCGATTACGTGGACATCGATCCGGACGGCAAGCATTCGCTGATCGAAATTACGATTCATGAAGGCCGCAACCGTCAAGTCCGCCGCATGTTTGAAGCGATCCATTTCCCGGTAGTGAAGCTGAGGAGGGTGCGCTTCGGCTTCCTGACACTGGAGGGAGTCCCGCGCAACAAGTATCGCCACTTGACGAAGCAAGAGGTGAAGGAACTGCTCGATATGGCCGGCAGACCCGGCGGCCAAAAGCTAGACACAGACACATAACTTTCACAAATCGGGAGGCGGCTTCTGCCGCTTTTTTCGCTATAATTACTGTTAGGTGATGAAGAATGATTCGCAAACAAAAATGGTTACAAGTGCTGATCTTGGGCGGGATCGTAATCGCTGGCTTTCTGGCGATTGGCGGCAGCTTATTCAGTCAAGAGGAGAAACCGCCGGAGAAGGGCGACGCCATGGTCGACTTTACGCTGGACGGTCTGGACGGACAGGCTTATTCCCTGTCTTCCTACAAGGGACAGCCGATCGTCCTGAACTTCTGGGGCACCTTCTGCGAGCCTTGTGTTCGGGAGATGCCATTGCTTGAGCATTTCCATCAAGAACATGTGGACGAAGGCCTGAAAGTGATCGGCGTCAATCTGAATGAAACGCAGGTTTCGGTGCGGAGCTTCGTGCGGGAAACAGGCGTATCCTTTCACATTTTGCTTGACAAAGATGTGGTGAGGAAGCGGTATGGCGTTCTGTATTTTCCAACTACGTTCTTCATTGATCGGGAAGGGATCATTCAGGAGATCGTCATAGGCGAGATGACCGAACCCATCCTGTTGTCGGCATTGAATAAAATCGGCGTGAAAGGACAGCCGGGAGGCCCATCATGATAGAAAACACAAAGTGCGAGTGCGGACACCAGAATCCGGTCGGAACCGTGCTGTGCGAGTCATGCGGCAAGCCGCAGCAGGATGAGAACGGCACGGAACTGCTGGAGATGCGCTATGACGGCGTTGCCCGCCGTTCGCAGAAACAGCAGAAGAACTGGATCGATCAAATCTGGAGCTTTTTGTCCTCCGTAAAGGTTGCGGTATGGCTTATCCTGATCACACTGATCGGAGCCTCGCTCGGAACCATTTACCCGCAGCAGAACGTCTTTGTAGGCAACATTGATTTGGCGCAATATTACGAGACGCAATATGGAACGCCAGGTAAGATCTATTATATGCTGGGTTTGCATGATACGTATGGATCGTTCTGGTTTCAAGGACTGCTCGTGCTGATCGGGGCTTCTCTGGTCGTATGCAGTCTGGATCGTGTGCTGCCGCTCTACCGGGCATTGAAGAAGCAGAAGATCCGCAAGCATTTATCCTTTATCCAAAGGCAGAAGGTGAGTCATCAGACCAGACTGGAGCTTGCTCAGGGCGAGACGGAGGAAGAATGGACCGAGAAGTTCGAACAGCTTCTTCGCAAGCGGCATTATCGCGTGCACCGCGAAGGATCGGCATTGCTTGCCGAAAAGTACCGCTTCAGCAGATGGGGGCCCTATATCAACCATATAGGCTTGATTATATTTTTGCTCGCTGTCCTGCTTCGCAGTATGACGGCCTGGGAAGTTGATTATGTGCCGGTAAGGGAAGGAAAGATCGCGCAAATTCCCGGAACGAAATATTATTTGGAAAATAAAGATTTTCGAGTGGAGTATTATGATTACGATGAGCTGACACCCGATTTTCAGAGGCGAAATCTGACGATTGAGAAGTCTTTCGAAACAGATGCAGTTCTCTATGAATGCGTGGATAATTGCGACAATCCGAGCGTAGAGCCCACGCTGGAAAAATTGAAGGAACAGACGATCTACGTCAACGGCCCCTTGACATACCAAGGCCTGTCGGTATTTGAGGTGCATTTCGAGGAGACGCCGCAGCTGCTGCACGTCCGGTCCCAGCTCCGCATGAAGGATACTGGCGAGACGATCGGCACGCTTGACCTGGATATCCAGAATCCGCAGGATGTGTACACCGTCGGCGATTACACTTTGCGGGTGATCGGCTATTACCCGGATGTCTCGTTCAAGGATGGCAGACTGGTGACCTTGTCCAAGGATCCGAATGCGCCGGCCTTTGTCTTCTTGATTGAGGGGCCCGGGCTGGCGGAAGACGGCCATGTCCATGTATACATGGTGCGCCCGGTAGACCAGGTGCAGTACCAGCAGGAGCAATTGAACGAAGCGGCAGGCAGCCCCTTTGCAATCGGCGTTGCTTCCATGGAAGACTTGGTCATCTCAGAGTACACGACTTACTTCAATGTGAAGCAGGAGCGCACGATGCCTTTCATTTGGACGGGAGCAACCATTTCCATGATTGGCCTGATTCTCGGTTTCTACTGGCATCATCGCCGGATCTGGATGCGCATCGATAACGGCGTGCTGACGATCGGCGCCCATACGAATAAGAACTGGTTTGGCATCCGTCAAGAGCTGACCGCAGCTCTGAACAAGGCTGGCGTTGAAGTGGATGCCAAGACATTGGCGAATGAGGTGAACGGCTCTTGAATTTAGTAAATATCAGTATGTTTGCATTGGGACTAGCCCTCTTTCTCTATATGATTGGCTCCATCACATACGGTGTAACGGTGATGGGCAAGCGCTATAGCAAGCACGATGCCAATACGCATGAACGGAAATGGGGACGCAGGTCGATCATTATCACATTGGCGGCATTTGGCTTGCATGCAGTATACTTTATCCTCCGCTGGATCAGCGCAGGTCATATCCCGAACAGCAACATGTTTGAATATTTGGTGCTGCTGGCAGGGCTGATTACGATTGCATTTTTGATCTTGTTTGCCATCTATCGCACGCCGGTACTAGGCATGTTCGCTCTGCCGGTTACGGTTGTCATCCTGATATACGCTTCCGTATATCCGTGGCAAACCTCTCCGCTGATTCCTCAGCTGCAAAGCAATCTGCTCATTATCCATGTGACAACGGCAGCGCTCGGGGAAGCGTTCTTCGCGATTGGCTTTGCTGCCGGATTTATTCATCTGGTCCGTACAGTGAACTATGCGGGGACAGGCAAAACCGAACGGCGTGAACAACGGGGATTGGAACTTGTCTTCTGGGTGATCCTTGTATTTATCGGCTTTGTTCTCATGCATTTCCTCTTCAAAGGGTTGGGCTACCAAGCGGAGTTCAACTACCCGACGGAGGAGAGGGGCGAGGTCATAACGAAAAATGTAACGTACTCCATGCCGCCAATTGTCGGACCGCACCAGTATGAGAAAGTATCGATGGACACTTTCCTGGGAACATCCGAGCCATGGGTCGAAGCACCTGGCTGGCTGAAGGGCATCAACTCGGCAAGCAAGCTGAACACCATCATCTGGTCGCTGTTGTCGGGGACGGCGCTCTATTGGCTGGTTCGACTCATTCTCCGGAGGAAGATCGGAGCTGCTGTACAGCCGGCTACGAAGGATTTGGATCCGGAGCTGCTGGACGAAATCAGCTACCGCTCCATCGCCATAGGCTTTCCGATCTTCACGCTGGGCGCATTGATTTTCGCGATGATTTGGGCGCAAATCGCCTGGTCGCGCTTCTGGGGATGGGATCCGAAGGAAGTGTGGGCGTTGATCACCTGGCTGTTCTACAGCTATTATCTGCATATTCGTCTGTCCAAGGGATGGATAGGCAAGCCATCTTCCTGGCTGGCTGTCGTAGGCTTCATTATTGTAATGTTCACCTTGATCGGCGTTAACCTGCTTATCGCCGGTTTGCACGCCTACGCAGGCGTCTAGATAATTACGTGAAGCCCGTGTGGGCGGAGAAAGGAGTGTTCGCGCAATGAGCGATCCGGTTACTACGATTTTGGTCGTCGATGATGAGGAGCGCATTCGCCGTTTGCTCAGAATGTATTTGGAGAAGGAAGGATACATGATTGAGGAGGCCGAGGATGGCGAGACTGCGCTGCGGAAAGCGCTGGACCACAATTACGACCTGATTTTGCTGGATGTCATGCTGCCAGGCATCGACGGTGTAGAGGTGTGCGAACGCGTGCGCCAAGAGAAGGCGACGCCGATCATTATGCTGACAGCCAAAGGGGAAGAATCCAACCGTGTGCAAGGCTTCGAGGTAGGGGCTGATGACTACGTCGTGAAGCCATTCAGCCCGCGGGAAGTGATTTACCGGGTCAAGGCAATCCTGCGCCGCTCCTCCTCCACTGCTTATTTGGCGACAGATCCGGGGACGAGCAACAATATCGTATTCCCGCATTTGGTCATTGAGCATGATGCACACCGGGTTACGGCGGGCGGACAGGAAATTAGTCTGACCCCGAAGGAATATGAGCTGCTGCATTATTTGGCAGGCTCGCCGGACAAAGTGTTCTCCCGTGAAGATCTGCTGAAAGATGTATGGAATTATGAATTTTTTGGCGATCTGCGTACTGTGGACACACACGTCAAACGGCTGCGCGAGAAGCTGAACAAGGTTTCGCCGGAAGCGGCTGCCATGATCACGACAGTATGGGGAGTAGGCTACAAGCTGGAAGTGCCGAAATAAAGCATAGAGCGGCTAGCCAGGAAAAATCGCGAACAGCTAACGGCGGCCAACATTCGGCTAGGTCGAAGCGGTCGTTAGCCGGATTGATGAACATGTAATAGACTATGATACGCTCATGGAAGATGCCAGCAAACCCTGACTCGGGGTGCGGCATCTTTTTTTGTGCTTGAAAGGGGCAGGCCGGACGAACGTCCGTTAAAAGCTGAGCATGCCATGCGTCTTCAATCGTACAATGATTCCCGTAGAGCAGCGTTACATTATATACGGGAAGGATTGATCTATCGATGGAAACGAACAAAGCGGGAGCAAGGGAAGCCGAAAGCGCCGCGTATTCTTTTACCTTATCATCTGCCGACACGCGCCGGGAACGGGCCTATCAAGCTCGTGTAGAGGCGGCCGCTTTTCAGCGCAAGCAGCCGTATCCGAAGCAGGGCTACAATGGGGATGAGCAGAAATATCCGGAGAAAATCGGGAGTTTCTCCAAAGTCTTGCCGCATAACGAGCTTGGAGTGGTCGATGCCAGTGCCTACCAAACCTTCAAGCATGCCATTTCAACCGGAAGACCGGAGGATTACGAAGCAATTCCGCTAGGCGGCAAAGCGAAGCTCGTGAATCCGCAAGCCGGATTGGGCTATGATCTGGTCGGAGCAGATTGTCACCACTTTGCGCTTCCTGCTCCGCCTGCCTTTGACAGCGCGCAGATGGCCGGCGAATTGGTGGAGCTTTATTGGCGAGCGCTGACCCGAGATATCCCATTTGCCGAGTACGAGACGAATGCGCTGGTAGCGGCTGCTGCGAAGGAGCTCTCGGCCTTGACTGATTATCGGGGACCGAGGTCGCCGCAAGGAAGCGTAACGCCGAAAGAGCTGTTTCGCGGAGGATTAGCCGGCGAAACGACAGGGCCGTTCCTCTCCCAGTTTATATATGGGGATTTCCCGTATGGCGGGGCGTTGACCGTCCAGCAGAAATATAGGGTTGCAGCCTCGGGTTCCGACCATCTGACCCAATATGATGAATGGTTGGCCATTCAGAACGGAAGTCAGCCGCAATCTCCGCAGAAATTGGACGCGACTCCAAGGTATCTGCGGACGGGCCGAGACTTGGCAAGCTTGGTGCACACTGATTTTTCCTATCAAATCTTCCTGACTGCCGCCCTCATTTTGTTAAGATTGCCGCAAGAAGCGATAGACCGCTCCAACCCATACGTGCATTCTTCCACACAAGCCGGTTTTGCAACATTTGGCGGCCCGCATATTCTGGAACTTGTTGCCGCTGCCTCCAAGTCAGGGCTCGCTGCTGCCTGGTACCAAAAGTTTCAGGTTCATCGCCGAGTAAGGCCGGAAGCTTATGCCGGATATCTGCACCTGCACAAGACAGGCAGGAAGGCATATCCATTCCACAACGACCTCTTGCAGTCCCGCGCTGCGACAGAAGTGTCCAAGAAGTTCGGCACATACCTGCTTCCCATGGCGTACCCGGAAGGCTGTCCGGCGCATCCGTCTTATCCGGGAGGCCATTCGAGCATTGCCGGCGCTTGTACGACTGTGCTCAAGGCATTCTTCCATGAATCGTATGAGCTGCCTCGCCCCGTTCAGCCCAGCAAGGACGGCTTGTCGCTTGAGCCTTATACCGGTCCTGCCTTGACAATCGGCGGAGAATTGAACAAGCTTGCGGCGAATGTTGCCTATGGCCGGGATACGGCAGGCGTACACTGGCGAAGTGACGAAGAGGAAGGCTTGAAGTTGGGCGAAGCGGCAGCTATACGTCTGCTGCAGGATTACAGCAGCCAATTCCATGAAGCGTTCAGCGGATTTACCTTCACCAAATTCGACGGAACCACCGTCACCATTTAGAGGTGCGTCAAGTGACTTCAGGCGAGGAAGCATTCCTTAATACGATTAACACGCAGCTGGCCAAGCCTTATGCGGACAAGATGCATGCTTTGTGGATGCTGCTGACGAGCGGGGATGGACAATGGGCGCAAGCGTATGAGCAGCACGAACAGACATACCGGCAGCTGCTTGCTTCCCCGGAATGGCGCCAAGCAGTAAAAGCCGGATGCACGCAGACATCATCGCCACTGGCAAGAAGGCAGTGGACGGTATTGCGCAACGAAATGCTGGAGCATCATGAGGACGAGCAGCTGCGCGCACAGTGGGTCCGGCTATGGAACGAATTGAACGTCCGCATCAGTATGTACCGCACGACAATCGAAGGCCGTTCCTTGACCGAGAAGGAGACACGCATTCTGTTTCGCATGCTGGATAACGGCGGAAAGCGGAAGCAGCTCTGGCATGCGTATATGCGATTGGGCGAAGAGATAGCCGCTCCGCTGATTGAACAGGTGAGGATGCGCAATCGATTGGCCCGCGCGAGAGGGTTTCCCGATTATTATGCGATGAAGCTGGCTGCACAAGAGATGGATGGGACTGAATTGGACCTTATTGTGCGCCTACTGAAGGAAGAGCTGCAGACGTCTTACCGCAAGGTGAAGGAAGAAATCGATCAGGGCATTTGCCGCAGATTCGGCATTGCTCCTTCCGCGATTCGCTCCTGGCATTACCCGGATCCCTTCTTCCAATCGTACGAGCCCGAGACGCCGGCTGAAGCGATAGATCTGCACAAGTTTTCTGCTGGCGTGGCGAGGTGGTTGGAAGACCGGGGGATTTGGCTTGGCGACCTGGTGAAGCGAATGGATTTGGGCGACGGTGCAGGCAAGAGCTCGGCCAACTTCTGTCTGCCAATCGATCGAGGAAGCGATGTCCGTATATCCTGTCAGGTGAGTCATGATGACAGGGGAGCGCGCATCGTCCTGCATGAATTCGGCCACGCTTTCGCGGAGCTGGCTTACGATCCTTCTCTTCCTTTTCTGCTGCGACAGCCGGCTCATCCGTTTCTGAGCGAGGCTGCCGCGCTGCTGATGGAAAGACTGCTGTATGTTCCTGGCTGGCGGCAATCGCTTAACAACGAGGCATCCTATGTGCAGGAGAGGGACGGGCAGCGCGATCTGCAGGCTTCCCTGCTGGTGAAGCTATTTTGGACCATGACGCTTGTACAATTTGAGCGGAAGCTGTATGAAAATCCGGATGGGGAGCTTAATCGCTTGTGGTGGGAGCTCGTCGAGGAGTACCAGGAGATTGCGAGGCCGGAGGAATGGGATAAGCCTTATTGGGCAAGCAAGCCGCATCTCAGCACCTTGCCTGCCACCTACTACTATTATCTGCTGGGGGAAGTTGCCGCGTCCGAGCTCCAGCAATCGCTGGATAACCAGTACGGCGAATGGCACAACATGCGTTCTTTGCAGCATATGAGAAGGACGTTGTTCCAGCCGGGCATCTCGCGCTGCTGGAAGGACGCGCTGCACGCTTGCGCGCATCGTCCGTTGAGGCCGCAAGCGATTATCGGCCAGCTTCAGCTGGATTAGGTCGCGTTTAGAACGGCATGAACCTGTGCCGGCCATCGGGCATCGTCCGGACCGTAAGCGAGCAGCAAGGCATACACCCAGCGGTCGAGTCCGAAAGCGGCGCAGCCGGATTGCAGCGGATTCCCCCCGCGGTCGGTGACGCAGAACGGCTTGCACAAGCTGTCGCCCATATAATTGAACGAAGCAATCGAGAACGGGGGAGCCGCTTCCGGCGTTACGATCAATTCATATTTCAAATTAGCTGCCAGCTGATGCTGTCCTCTATCCGATTCATCGGAAAAGTAGAACAGATCGCTGGCAGTTTCGATTTTGCCAGGCAATCCGAGCGATGCGAACAGCGCCCAAGTCTCATCTATAAGATGCTTGCGCTGTGTCTCGACATAATCGTCATGGCCGAACAGCACGATTTCACGCATGCTGAATTCATTCAGCCGATGCTTGCCCAGACGCCATGGGGCTTCATGGCGATAGCAGCGCCCTCGGGCTGTCAGTGCCAGCGGCGCTTGCAGCCGGGAGCCGGCGAGCTCTGCGTAACAGTGAAAGCAAACGGCGGGGGCTAATGCATACGGACTGAGTCTGGCCAACTCGGGCAATCGCTCCGGCTGTCTGGCCTGCTTTAATGCATTCAGGCGGTGAGGGATTTCCGAGACCAGATGAATGTTTTGCGGGAAGGCGGGAATGTACCGGCACTTGTCCAATATGTCGAGCGGGATCATGGACGGATACTTTCGCTGCTCGCTGCCGTAACGCTCCGCCAGAGCAAGCAGTTTTCGGTCTATGCGCTCGAACAAGGCAACCGCCAAGCCGCGGCGCACCGATCCATTGTCGGCGAACGCCTCTTCTATGTCCGCCTGGCCTGTCCAAGCATGTCCATCCCGCTGCACATACATCCTCGAGGCGATTACCCGCTGGCTTCGTACCTCCTCGATCAATTGATGTACGGTCTCATCCAATTCCTCTTGATCGCAGCCTGGCAGCAAGTCAACCTGTATAGTTTGCGAGTGGTCATCCAGCCGGCATCCGGCAATTCCTTCAACGCTGTAGATGAGCTTGGCCAACAGCAAGTCGGCTTGCTTGCGGTTCAGCACATCGTCAATCACATAGCACTTCTTCAATATCCATGCTCCTCCCTGGTTATCCATCCATTGCTTGTTTTTAGTATAAAAGGCGTCAATCGGCGAGTATCGGTTTATGCAGGGGACTTTCGACCGAATCGGGTAATAGCAGGCGCAAGAAGCCATTCATCCCCGCAAGATTCGCACGCGAAGCAGAGTCTGCTCCCCGGCCTGATGCTACAATTCGGGTGAATGCGGATGAATGCCGGAAGACAAGCGGCAATCAACCTGCGCATTCGCCTGGAGTTTGAATCAGGGAGGGAGAAGATGGAGCAACCTTTGTTTGAGAGAATGGATACGGTTTTCTTGCGTGTTCGCGATTTTGAGCAGGCATTTGCTTGGTACCATCACACTTTGGGACTGCCTGTGATTTGGCGGACAGACATGATCGCCGCTCTCAGAGCGGGAGACAAGACGCCGATTACGCTGGTGAAGCAGGATGCCGTCGCTGAACCGCATCCTCTGTTCAATTTATACACCTCCAATATTCAGCAGACGTATGAACGGATGCAGGAGCGGGGAATAGCTGTAGGACCGCTTCGCGATTACGGCACGGTTCAGACATTTGATTTCACAGATGCGGAAGGCAATGTGCTCAATGTTTGCCATTTCGAATAACGCGCTTGTGTGCAACGAGTGCTCATGAAGGAGGGAAGCGATATGCCAGACACACCCATTGCATTCCAGGATAGACAGCAATTCGACGAGCAGGGATACCTCATTGTGAAAGGCGTTTATTCGAAGCGCGAGCTGGATGAGCTTCATCAGGAGTATGTCAAGATATGGACGGAATTGATGGCGCTCGGGAAAATTCGGCAAAATCGGGAAAGACCGCTGGAGAGTCTTTTTCCCAACCGGCTGAGAGACTTCCACCGCGATAACCCCGTGATTACAGCCTTCATGCTGAAGCAGGAAGCGATCGCCATATTGGAAAGTCTGCTGGGCGAAGAACCGCTTGCCATACAGAGCAACTATTACTTCAAGCCGCCAGGCACGAAAGGACTTGGATTCCATCAGGACAATGCCCATATCGGCATCGAGCCGGATACTTCTTACGCGATGTGGGTGAGCATAGATGCAACAGACGGGGAAAACGGCAGCTTGTTCTTCGTGCCGGGCACGCACAAGCTCGGGCTTGCGCCCTCGGAAGTCGTACCGGGCAGCAGCAATGCATACAGTTCCGAAATTCTCAGGAAGCCGGATGGCTACCAGCGCATACAGGTAGAGACAGAACCGGGCGATGTAGTTCTCTTCAACGGCAATATGTATCACGGGTCTTCCAAAAATGTTTCGTCCTATCGTTACCGGCGTTCCTTTGTCACGCATTTCGCCAGAGCAAGCGTCGAACGGATTGCATTGAATTACAGTCATTTGGTGAGCAAGCATGGCCAGCGGGTACGGAGGAGACTGAACTCCCGGCCGAAAATCATTGATGAATCGAGCATTTTCCAATACAGGGACGCTGCCTTCTATGATCAAATCATTCATGGCATTTTTTGATAGACGAGGGCTCCGCCCGAAGGAATGGAGAGGGTGTGTTGTATGATTTTTCGCTACCCGCTGGCCAGCGAGAAAAAGCGGGCGAAGGCCGAGCAACTGACCGATAGTGTCTATTACTTGTCCGAACACATTGTTGACGTACGTCTGCAAGCAGACTGCCTGGAGGTTGAATATGCGGGGGATGAGGAACCTGCCGCGTTCCAAGAAAGGCTGAACCGTTATATGCGAGTCGGCTTGCTGGCGAAATATGCCCCGAAGCAAATTTCCCATGACAACCGAGTGCGACAGCCTGCCCAGTCGTGGGCTGCAGCTGCCCGATCTTCGCTAGGAGGGCTTCAGTTGGAAGGGGACGAAGTAGGCCTTGCACAAGCCTTCGACCGGATCTTCCTGGAGATAGCCTTGAAGTCTGGCGCTTCGCAACGAAAATATCCTTCCTTGATGACAACGAAACAAATGAAAATGGGCGGGTATTTGGCGCACTTCCCGCAGCATATGTACGGCGTTAGCGAAATTGCGCATGACGATGCGGTGCTGAGGAGCTACAGAGAGCAGTCGGACGAACAGAAGGAGTCCGGCGCCTTTCTCCAGCCGAGCGGATATTTTCTCCAGCCTTGCCTCTGCTTCCATGTATATGAGGAGCTGGCGCGAACAGGGGTGAGTCGAGTAGAAAGCTTGTCCGTATATACGGCCGCCGGATCATGCTTCCGGCACGAGCATCGCAGCCGTTTGTCCCCGACGCGGCTGCGCGAGTTTGCGATGCGGGAGATCATTTATATCGGGGAGCCCGAGCGTGTGGCGGAGATCAGGGAGCAGCTGATTGGGCTGACCTGGTCGCTCTTCGAGGCATTGGGCTTACAGGGGTATATCGAAAGCGCAACCGATCCTTTCTTCTACGAGGATGACAGTGTGCTGATGTATCAGCAATCCGCGCATGCGCTGAAGTATGAGCTGCGCAGTGCGGGGAACGGGCAACCCGACTTCTCCATCGCCTCCTTCAACTTATGCGGACACGTGCTGTGCGAGGCCTTCGGGGTCAAGAGCTGCGGTCATGACCAAAGCAGCTTGCATTCAGGCTGCACCGGGTTTGGCATCGACCGTTGGGTACAGGCATTTCTTTATGCCCATGGCCGAGAATCCGGCCGCTGGCCGAAAATTATACAGCGCTATCTTCAAGGATGAGGCTTATCTGACCATCAGAAGTTGAAATCCACTCAGCTAAAACAGAGGAAATTGTTCGCCCATATGGGAAGATAGAGGTGTCGAACAGCACAAGTGAAATCTCCCGGGGCGTGCGGTTCGAAACTCTCAAATCGGAAGGAGTTTTCCCTATGGCAGTAAAAGTGAATTATATCGATAACGTGTTCTTGAGAACGAAGAACTACCAGGAAATGATTAATTTCTACAGAAGAACCTTCGATTTCCCTGTTGCGTACAGAAACGATTGTGTGGAGCGTCTGCAGGTAGGCGATCTTGCCGATCGCGCCATGATCACCCTTATCGATGACAACCACGTAGTAGGGGACCGTCTCTCTCTGCTCGGATTCCACGTATCGAACATTGAGGAGACCTTCAAGGAAGTAGGGCGCTTGAAAATGCACTGCGACACGCATATTCGCACGTTCGGTGAAAAGAATGAATTCCGTTATTTCAACGTAGTTGATCCGGACGGCAACATCATTTCGCTTATTGAGCCCGTGTAAGCCGGCCAAGAAGCGTGAATGAAAGACCGCCTGTTTCCCGGCACGGGGAGCAGGCGGTCCTTTCTGTTGTGCGGCTGATCATGATGTTGGCTTGCGAGAATGGATAGACGTCTTTCGCCGGTAGGCCGGATCGAATTGGAGCTTGTGCATCCGGTTGAGCTTGCGCTTCACGACGTTTCCATGCCGATCGTACAAATCCAAATAATGCACGTAAATCTTCTGGACGCTGCTGCCTACATAATGGGTGACGAAGGAACGGCGGAACCGGTACAGCGTGCGATTCGCATGGGAGCCATGGAGGACTTGACCGTTGAACAGAACGACATCCCCGGGCGAGGTGCTTACGTCAACGGCTTTATAGCCTTCCGGTACGCGGACCGCCTGACCGTAAGCGGACAGATGCGAAGGCAGCCTCGGAGGAATCAGCTCGAAGTGCTGCGTACCGGGTACAAACCGCAAAGCGCCATTCTCCGGATCTGCCTGATCCAAGCTGATCCAGACGGCCCAGGTCGTGCCGGGTTCCGCCCCAATGTCGTAATTGTCCTGGTGAAAGGGCAGCACATCGGCCCCCGGCGCTTTGAAGAAGCAATCGCAGCCAACGGCCAGCGGCTCTTCGCCCAACAGCTGCTCGGCGAGCGCAATATTTCGCGGGTCCAGCATCAATTGCATGAGCCGTTCATGCGACAGATGGCGGTCGCGGACGGGAGGATACAGGCTTGTCAACGGTCGGTTTGGCTGCTGTACGAATTGCTTGTTCACGACCGCATCAATCCACATATGATCGAACGCTTGACGGATGTCCTCTATTTCTTCCAACGCATACAATTGCTCCAGAACCAAGTAGCCTTCTTTATGCAAGAACCGCAGCTCATCGTCGGTTAGTTTGCGGATCATCGTTCATTCCCCCCTAATGCTGTCCGTCATGAATTTGGTCAGGATATAGTCGCTTGGCATCCACATGCCGGGCCACACAAACAGCGCTGCAAAACCAAGTCCCGAACAGCTCCCAGTTTTTTTCGTCTCTGTAGATGGGGCGTCTGCAGCCGAAATAGCTGCATTCATCAATCGGACTTGGGTCATCCGGATGCCGGTGGGACAAAGCGAATTCGGCGCGTTCATAGGTTCCCATTCCGAAGCCACCTCCTTTTTCCTAAGAGCATACAATATGCTCTCCCTCCGCCACTCGACTTTACTTGCTGCATCGACACCTTTCCACAACTTAAACCAAACTTTTAACAATAATTGCATAACGCGTGCGGCCATTCGGTTGTAAGATTAAATTGCTAGTAGCGATGGATGTACAAAAATGGGGAAAGGATGATGGGCATTGGACGTTCTGGTTCTATATCGAAGAAAGGGGTTGAATCATGTGAAGCTGTTGGATCACCAAACTGTAAAAGCCAAGCTGTATGTAACAGAGTGCTATCAGAATGCGATGGAGCTGGCAAAAGAGGCAAGCTATCAACTCATTGCGTTTTTGACGGATGAGCGGGCATTTCCTGACTCCTGGAAGGTTTATGATCTCAATATGGGATGTCCGACACTGGTGCTGACCCAAGTGAATCAATTTCATATGGGCTTGCTGAATCAATGGATCGATACATATTTGCTGGAAGGAGCCTCCCCTCGGGACAAGGCCATGCGCGAGTCGCTCCAGTATATCCACAACCACTTGTGCGACAGCAATTTGTCCCTGGATCAGGCCGCTGCACATGTGTATATCAGCAAATATCATTATTCGCGATTGTTTCAGAAGCACATGGGGGTGGGATTCAAGGAATATATCATGCGGCAAAGAATCAAACGGGCCAAGGTTCTGTTGAACGGCGGCGAAAGTGTAACGAATACTTGCTATATGGTAGGCTACAACGACTTGACGCATTTCTCGAAAGTATTTAAGCGCATGGTCGGACTGCCGCCTTCCAAGTATCGCGCGACGAACCAATCCAGAAACAGATGGAGGAGAGGAGAACAGTATCATGAGTCAACCGAAGTTGGATCCTAGATATTTCATTTTGGCATTCTTGTTAAGCTTTGTTGTAATGGGTCAATTGTTTTTGGATTTTTTTCAGAAATGGGATACCTTCTTTGCATCTGTCGCGACAACGATGCTGGTCGAAGTAGTGCTTTGTCGTTGGATTCGCAAAAAATGGATTTTTCCACTCAGCGCATTCATTTCCGGGATTGGCATTAGTCTGATCTTAAGCTCTTACCTGGTGTGGCCGTATGTGCTGGCCGCGGTTTTGGCCATTGCCACGAAATATGTGTTCAGGCTGGGAGGAAGTCATGTATTCAACCCGAACAATGTCGCTGTTGTTTTTGTCCTGTTCTTCCTGTCCGAATACGTGGTCACCACGCCCAAGCAATGGACAAATGATGTTTCCGTGATGGTCATTATCCTTGTTTTGGGGTTAGTCGCGGCATATGTGGCCGGAAGGTTGGATACGGTACTCGCCTTTGCAGCAGGTTTTGTGTTGTTTGCTTATGTCAGACATGCATGGTTCGACGAACCGCTCCTGTTCGCGTTTGGCCCGATGATGGGGGCATCCTTTCAGCTGTTTGTATTCTTCATGCTGACGGACCCGAAGACAACCCCGGCCCATTCATCAGCCCGCATTATTCTGGCATTCTGCATAGCGGCTGTGGATGCGTGGTTTCGCATTCATGCAATTACGAATTCACTCTTTTACGCTGCCTTTGTCGTGACGCTGCTGTTCGGAGTGCCCTATCGCTGGATGCTGCTGCGCAGACAAAGAACGTAAACATCCGGCAGAGTGCATCGGGGAAGCATGGTTTGCTCAGCCAACGATCCATAAGCTGCCGGCGGCAATAAAAATAGCGAAGCGGGAACGGGCTCTGCTTCGCTATTTTTTTGCCTCGATATACAGGTTTTTCGCTGTTTAGTACCAGCCTAGCTTGAAGCCCCAGCTGCCGATATCAAACAAGCGGCCGATCCCCCAATAGTAGAGAAAGTATGCTCCGCCTGCCGCCAACGCTATGGCGCTGACAAGCTGCGGCTGATGGGGACGCGTTTCCATCCAGCTGATGATTTTTCTTCTGAACAGGTATGCCAGCAGCACCATCAACACCACCATGACGGCGATCTGCCCCAATCCTTGCAGGCACATGACGAAGGCTGTGTACAACGGGTTGTTCGACGCGACCGCATAGGTCAGGAAATCGCGGAACACCGGGAACGGCCTGCCTACCGAGAACAATCCGACGAACACACCGAGAATGCCTGCTTTTGCGCTGGTTGAGGAGAAGAAGAGGACCAGCCTTTCGGGCAACCGCCGCACCATGCGGTTCAAAAATCCGAAGGACAATGCCGCCCAGACCAGCATGGCGATCCCTAGTAGCGAGAATGTTATTTGCGCTTGCAGAAGGCGCACTTCCCGCACGTTCAATTGCTCTACATAGGCTTTGCCCAACAGGCCGACTATAAATCCGTATACAGCGCTGATGAGCAAGACGGCAGCGGAGAAGACAAGCAGCGAACGCAGCGCTGTTTTGACGGGCGATTGCCCATTGGAGCACGTCAGGCTTGGAATCATGGAGAAGACGACACAGTTGCATGCGGTAAACGTGGCGGCGAGTCCGGCGACAGCGGCAAACAACATGCCAAAGCCATATCCGTTCATGCTGAATGATTGCGCCAGTTCAGCGGAGTCTCCAATCGTCTTGCCTGAGACAATGTTGCGGCCGAAGCCGTCTACCAGATGGTAATTCCAAAACCCCGCGATCAGGATGCCTGCCGCTACGGAGACCAGTGCCCAGATGAGGCGGCGTTGATAACTATAAGCATTTTCCATGTCCTTTCATCCTCCTTACATATTGCCCGTTCCCGAACATCGTATAGAATGCAACGGGATCTGCGCTCTGCTTTCGCAGTCAAAAGCCGAGATGCCGCGGCGGGCAGATTGCTATAATGACTAGCGATAGGCTGCAAGCAATGGGAAGGGAGGAGCACACGGCATGAGCCTGAGCCCGCTACGCTATTCCTATCAGATGACTCTTTGGGGGAACCGCTACAAGGAAGGCATGCAATATTTGCGCGGCACCATCGTGCAGGGAATTGAAGTAGGCAGCGCCATTCTGATGCGCTATGAGCGTGACGCCGCGGCATGGATCAGCTTGACCGAGCAATTCGGATTGCGGACATCCGCTGTATATGAATTCGGTCATTTCGATAACTGGCCCAAACGGCGCGAGATCTACTTGCACCACGACCGGGTGGCCAAATTGCTGGAAAAGGCCGATGTCCCGCTCGCCATTCTCGGTCCGGGCCTTCGGTTTCGGAAACAGCGCACGACGGAAGATAACGAGCGGCTGCTGCGCATGATTGCGGAGATTGCCAAGCGATATGAGGCGCATGGCGTACGCATGGCGATTCATCCGCATTGGGGTCACTGCATATTCGCTCAAGAAGACATTCACCTGGTGATGTCGCATACGCATCCAACCGTTGGACTCGTGCCGGATCTCGGTCATTTGGCGGAAGCGGGAGCAGATATCATGGCCGTTCTGCAGACATATCTGAACCGCATCCCGTGTATTCATCTCAAGGATTACGTGACGCAGCCGGCGGCGCCGTCCGGTCCGCACCAGCGGCGTCTTCGCTTCTGTGAAATGGGATACGGCATTGCGAATATCGTTCAGGTCGTCTCCTATTTGCAGCAGGCCGGATTTCCGGGCTGGTTGACGTTGGAGGCGGAAGAAGACATCCTGTCCACACCCGAAGCCGCAACGGAGGATATGCTGCAGTATGTAAGCCGGCTGGGGGTGGGGTGAACGCTATGGATTATTTCCGGATTCCTGCTCGATCGTTCAATAGCCTGGAGTATGATGATTCCCGCAATCAGGTAACGAAACGGAGTATGGACAAGGACAAGCTCAGAGACGAAATACGCTGGTATCTGCATGTGCCGGACTCCCTGCAACGATACCTGCCCCAGATCATCGATTTTGGCTTGGAAGATGAGCTGTATTTGACCATGGCGTGGGTGCGATTGCCTACCGTGCACCAGCTTTATATGGATAAACCAGACGACTGGAGGCTGATGGAAGCCATACTCGGACGATTGCAGGACGCTTTGGCCTGCATGTCCCTGCCTGCGGCTCCTCCTGCAATCACAAGGGAACAGCTGACTGAGATTTATGTGAATAAGACGATGCGCAGGCTGGTGCGGCTGCATCAGCAGCAGGAGTGGGTCCGGCACATATATGCCCGCGGCAGTGTCGTGTTGAATGGCAGCACTTATCCATGTCCGATTCGCTATTTGGAGGAGAATCCGCAGGTGCCTGCTATACTGCTGGAGCGCCCGGTTCCGCGCATTGTGCATGGAGACCTGTGCTTCCCCAATATGTTTTTCGATGAGCGGCAGGAGCAGCTGATTCTGATTGATCCAAGGGGAGCCTTTGGAGTGCCAGGCATATACGGTGACGGCCGATATGATCTGGCCAAGGTGCGCCACAGTCTGTCCGGCTATGACTGCATCATCGCCAACCGCTTTCAGGCCGATGCATCCGCGCACGGGCTGACAGTGGCTCTGGCTGTTCAGCGCAAGCAAGCGGCCTGGCGGGAGGCTTGGGACGATATTTGCGGGCCAAGCCTGGAGGAGATTCGCATGGCGGAAGCTCTGCTGTTCCTGTCGATGGCTTCGCTGCATGCCGACCATCCCCGCAGGCAAGTAGCCATGTATGGGCTGGGAACCAAACTGCTGTTCGACATTGTGGGGGAGTGAGGGAGCGTGAACGATGAGAATTGTTATTGATTTGGACGGCACCATCTGTCAGTTGAAGAAGCCGGATCAGTCCTATGCGGAAGTGCTTCCTTTGCCCGGCGCACAGCAGGCGATCCGTTCCTTGAAGAAGCAGGGGCACGAAATCGTGATCTATACCGCGCGAAATATGAAGACCCAGGGCGGCAATGTGGGCCGGGTTATGCAGCATGTGGGCAAGACGACGATAGACTGGCTGGTCGAGTACGACATCCCTTACGACGAGCTTGTGTTTGGCAAGCCCTATGGGGATCTGTATATTGATGATCTTGCATGCACGTTCCATACTTGGCAGGAAGTCATGCGCAAGCTGGCCCCTGAGGAGAAGGAGGAATGAATATCGTCATTCCGATCGCCGGGGAAGGACGCAGGTTTCGCCATGCGGGCTTTCGCTTGCCTAAAGTGATGCTTGAGACTGCGGGGAAGCCTATGCTGTACTGGGCTCTGGACAGCCTGCAGCCGCTGCTGGCTGACCATCGCGTGATCTTCGTCTGCTTGTCCAGGGATCTGCAAGCTTATTCGCTGGACCAAACCATTCTTGATTATTGTCCGCATGCAGACATCCTGGGGCTCGACGCTCCCACCCGGGGACAAGCGGAGTCGGTATGGGCAGCCCGGACTATTCTCGATAAGGATGAGCCGTTGCTGATCTACAATGGGGATACATACACGAAGATCGACGAGCGTTCGCTGCTTGGGTTTCATCAGGATGACGGGATGATTCCGGTTTTTCGGTCCAGTGACCCTGCCTTCAGCTACGTGTTGACCAACGGGGATGGCAAGGTAGTCCAGGTGCGCGAGAAGGAAGTGATCTCGGCTTGGGCAACGACTGGCCTTTACGGGTTCAGCCGTACAGAACTGTTTCTGGCTGCAGCGGAAAAGGCGCTCGCTGAGCAGCGCAAAGCAGATGGGGAGTACTACGTTGCCCCTCTTTACAACGATTTGATCGGACAAGGATATTCCTTTCGCATCGAACCGGTGAAGCTATGCCTGCCGATAGGGACGCCGGAGCAGTGGAGGTACTTTCAGTCCGTTATCCATTCGGGAAAAGGGGAAGGAGGCAGATGAAATGCGCCACGTATTTTTCGGCCTGAGCGGCGGCCTGGGGCCGATCCTTCGCAATGTGCCGACGGCAAAGGAATTTGAACGTGCCGGGATAGAGGTCAGCTTTAGCATTTACGGCGAATACGGCATTTCCTTGCTGCAGCGGCTCGGGCTTCCGGTACACATGGACGATGATCCAATTCGGCCTGGGGCCCGCTACCGGATACCGCCGCAGCCGATGTTTTATCATCTGGACCATTACTATGCCCAGATGGGCTTGTTGGACAAGCAATTCACAGCTGCTTGGGTACGCAATCGCATTCGCATGGTGGAACAAGCGAAGGCTGACTTGATCGTCTCCGACATGAGTCCGCATACGATAATTGCTGCCAAGGTATTGGGCATTCCGTCTATAGCCATCACGCAATCGTGTTTGCATGCAAGGGGCAAGCCATTGTTTTGGGGCCACCCGCCCCGCAATCTTCCAAGAGTCACTCCTGTGATCAATGAGATTCTTCGTTCGTATCGGCTTCCCGAAATTTCCAGGATGGAGGAGCTGCACTCGGGCGATCTGGATATCGCGCCAAGCATACCCGAGCTGGACCCGATAGGGGACAATCGCGTTATTCATGCCGGACCGATCAGTATGAATATGCATGAGACTCACCGCCTCGAGCTGCCCGATGGCCAAACGGGTATCCTCGTCTATCCGGGAAGAATGCGGGATGCTTCGGGAGAGACAGGCCTGCATTTGCTGAGGGCCGTATTTTCCGCATTTGCGAGAAAAAAGGTAACAGTTGTCGTTGCTACCTCCGAGGCGCTTCCGGCGTCGCTGCTGCGAAGCTGTCCCCGCAACGTGCGCATTGTGCCGACTTTCAATGAGGATATGCTGCATCGCTTCGATCTGTTCATTCATCATGGCGGGCACGGCAGCTGCCTGTCCGCGATTTGTCAGGGCGTGCCCTCCCTGATGATCCCCACGCAGCGGGAGAGGGAATTCAACGCCAGACAGATGCATCGGATTGGCGCGGGTGAATATATGATGCCGCTCACATTCACATCCGCACATCTGTACGGCTTGTCCATGTATATGCTGCATGAAGAGTACCGGGAGCGGGTACGGCAATTGCGGGACAAGGTCAAGAAGCGCCATTACGGGGGAGCGCGACTGGTATACGAGCATGCAGTCAGGCTCCAGACAGCCCATCAGCGCTAGAAGTGGAGCAACGAATGCCGAATGATAGTCATGAAAAACCAAGGCGTACAGACAAGCAGCGTGTAGCATGGATATAAAAGATTCAGGGGAGGGAAGGAACGATGGGTGCGGGCGATGTGAACAGCATGGTGAAGCAGACCTTGGCGCAATTGCTGGCGATGCACGCGGATCAGATCAGCGATCAAGATGAATTGTACGAGAATCTGGGGATCGACTCCTCTACAGTTGTCACCCTGCTGCTCGACTTGGAGCTGGCATGCAGCGTGGAATTTGACATGGAAGCGCTGCAGCCGGAGCATCTGGCAACGGTGGGGAGTTTGGCGGAATATATTCGGGAACTGCAGTCTGCCCAAATAGAGAGGGAGGGATAGGAAAGATGGCTTTTCAACGTATTGATTCTGTGTTTCTTCCAGTATCGAATGTAGAGAAATCAGCTCGGTGGTACGAGGACATTCTTGGTTTCACGCTGGAAATCCAGGATAAGAAGTGGAAGTACTATTCGCTGCGGCTGGATGGATCGGACAAGAATACTTGCCCGTGGGTTACGCTCTATGAACAGCATACCGTGCAGCCTGCTGATCATATGCCGTTCAATTTGTATACGCCGGACGGCAGTGAAGCGCATCAGCAATTGCAGGCGCGGGGCGTGAAGGTATCCGAAATGCTCCATACCGGCAGCATGCTGGTGTTCGAAGTGTTCGATCCGGATGACCACCGGATCGGCATTGTCAGCTGGCCCATGTAAGGAGGAGACTAGGGTGAGAATACTGGTCATTGGCGGAACGATATTTGTCGGGCATCATATAGTGGAAGCGGCTTTGCGGGCAGGACATGAAGTAACCTTGTTCAATCGGGGACAATCGAATCCGGATGCCTTCCCGGAGGCAGAGAAGCTGGTTGGCGACCGGAACAGCGATTTGACTGCGTTGAAGGGAAGAAGCTGGGACGCGGTCATTGACACGTCGGGCTATATTCCCAAGACAGTGAAGCGGCTGGCCGAATTGCTGGCGGATGCTGTGGAGCACTACACCTTTATTTCCAGCATTTCTGTATATAAGGAATTCATGATTCCCGGCATGGATGAGAATGGCCCGCTGCGGGAAATGGATGATCCGGACAGTGAGGACGTATGGAATTACTACGGTGAGTTGAAGGTGCTGTCCGAGCGGCATCTTGATGCGCTTATGCCGGGCAGGGCGCTTCATCTGCGCTCCGGTCTGATTGCAGGTCCCCGCGATCCGATGGATCGGTTCACATACTGGGCTGCCCGGGTACAACGCGGCGGAAAGGTGCTGGCGCCTGGTCAGCCGCAAGATCCCGTTCAAATTATTGACGTTCGGGATCTGGCCGAATGGTCGATTGCGATGGTAGAGGCGAGGCAGAGCGGTCCATTCAATGTCGTCGGCCCGGACTATCCGCTGACCTTCGGGCGGCTGCTGGCTGAATGCAAGGCTGTCTCCGGGAGCGATGCGGAGTTCGAATGGGTGGATTCCGATTTCCTGATGGACAAGAAGGTCATTCCTTGGGACGAAATGCCTCTCTGGAATCCGTGTCAAGGGGAAACCGCCAATATGATTTACTATTTGGCGCAGAGCAACCGGAAGGCACTGGCCCACGGGCTGCGCTTCCGGCCGCTTGCCGACACGATCCGCGATGTGCTGGCGTGGGATGCCACACGTCCCGCGGATCAAATCCGCAGCGCAGGCTTGGCTGCCAGGAAAGAAAGCAGGCTGCTGGCAGAGTGGCAGGCGCTCAAGAAACAAAGCTGACGCAAACACAATTAGGCCAGTCACAATATTCTGGCTGGCCTAATTGAACGCCGCCGCCTCCGCGTCGCAGGCTGCTTGGAGGACAGCGCCTCATATGTTCCAACAAGCGGCCGGGGGCGATTTACAAATAATCTTCCGGCTTGGCGCCGAACAGGGTAGCGTTGGTAATGCCGATGGAGTTGCCGTCCGGGTCCTTGATGCCGAAGCCTCCTTGCTTGCCCATGCCTTCAATGTAATTGATTTTCGACACCGTAAGCTTCTGATCGCTGCAGAATACATGGAATCGCTCCAGATCCGGCACATAGAAGTCGATGACACTATGTTCGACACCGGTGTGGCTGTTCTTGAAGGTGAGTCGTTCAGGGGATTCGGTCTCAACGAGATAAATCCCGGGTGCGCTCGTTGCGTTTTTGCCCTGCACGTGCAGCAGCGCGGCATTGTTCAATTCAACCCATACAGACAGCCCGAACGTGTTCGTGTACCATTCAATCGACCGCTTCAAATTAGAGACCGGAATTTCCACTGTTGCAATGCGCGGCGTTATGCGCCACATGACCTCGTCGTGAATCACCTGGTTGGTTTGCTCCACCTTTTCGTTCCCTGCTTTTTGTTCTGCCATGTCCATCAATTCCTCCTTCAATTTTTTTTTCGTTCGTTTGATCCTGCTTTCTACGGCACTCACGGACAAGTTCAGATGTCCGCCAATTTCCCTGGCGCTGTAACCATTCATGAAATACAGAATCGCCACAGAGCGATTGGACTCCTCGAGCAGATTGATCGCCTGCCGGACGCGATGCCGGGCATCGCGGCGATGCATGATCGTCTCGGCATTCTCGCCGTCGGTCAGATCGGCGGGCAGTTCGGTCGTCTCCACTAGCTTCGCTCTTCTGAGCCAATCCAGACAAATGCGCCTGACGATGATCAGCAGCCAGCTTCCGAATTTCTCCTGATCCTGCAGGCTTCCCAACTTGAACCATGCCTTCACGAACGCTTCCTGGGCCAAGTCTTGAGCCAAATGATGGTCGCGCACAATGTTCGAGGCGGCAGCATATACCGCGTTAGAATACTGGTTCAGCAAGGCGGAGTAAGCTTCTGTATCACCGCGAGCAGCCCTGGCCACGAGTTCGCGCTCATCGCCGGCTCCCATCCTCATCCCTCCTTCACTATGTAAGACGCAGCAAAAGCCGAAATCCGGTCGCAAAAAATATAAAAGTTTTTTTGCGCTGTATCTGATGACTACTATACAAAAGCGGATGAACAATTGCCAGAATAGCGTGAAATCTTTGTTTGGCGAGGGAAGCATGCGGTACTTCTTCAGCTTGAAGGGGGGGCCACATAGGCAGGATGGAAATGCTCGCGGACATACATCAGCGGCTCCGTTTCGTTCCACAGGACATAATGCTTGTACGCGAGCAGCCTATGCTCATCGTCGGCGGGATCGTTCGTTGATCCGCAACCGAGCAGCTGCCGCTTGCCCATGACAGGGTGGGCATCCCAAATCTTCCCGATTGGGAGGCTGCCGGACTGCAGCGCCTCCCATATCGGTTGAGGAAGGCTCGGCTTGCACACGACATAATTGCGCGAGATCCATTGCCCGGACGGCAGCAAGAGCATGGATCGGCGTTCCAGCAAGCGGCTGGTTGCATCCGCCGCAAGATGCTCTCGGATGGAGGGCGCAATCGAGGAAGCTGGAACGATATGCTGTTGTTCAACGGCAACCTCAAGCTTCTCATCCAGCATGCTTTCCAGCAAACGGGTTGTGGAGCCGTCGCTCATGAGCAGCATGCGGGATGCCGTTGCATTGGGCCATTGCGTCTCCATAATAAAGACCTCCTATTTGGATTTACTCGACTTCTGTCCGGCGGAGCAGCATCAGGCTGACGCGGGAGAGGGGCCCGGCCATGATTAGCAATACGGTCTCGCCGGGAAGGATCATCCCCCGCATTTCTAATTCATGCAAGCTGATTAGGCAGTCGCTGCCAAGCAAATTGCATGCCGGAGCATAGCTTCTCTTGTAAACGGAGATGCCTTCGAGCCGGGATGACAGTGTGTGGAGGAAGGCTTGGCTTATATGCTGCACGAGGGCATAGCGAATGGCGGAGAAGCTCCGGGAATGCTTGTCCTTGAAGCGTTGCAGCGCTGTGCAGCTGCGTTCAAGCAGCAGCTGTTCATGGAGACGGATCTCCTGCTCATTCCAGGCATAAGGCTGGTACGCAAGGTAAGGCCACTCCTCGATAATCAGATCGTGGATTTCCCATGTTCCATGCTCCGGGGAGCAGATGCATGCGGCCGCCGCATCCCCGTACGGATAATGATCTTGCCAGAAGCGAGGCATCGGCGGAGCAAGCTGATCGCTTACGACAACAATAGAACGGGCACCTGGCGGATCGCCTTCCGCGCTCATGCACATTAACATTTCAACCGCACAGGCGAAGGAGACAGACCCGCAACCGCTGATGGCCAGCGGTTGGACCTGCCTCAATCCGGCACGCTTCTTAAGCAAGAGGGCAGGGGTGAGATAAAAGCTCGGTTCAGGCGTATCATGCGCATAAATCAGGTATTGGCCGCTGCGTCTTATGCTTTCATCCAGTCCAGCCAGACGTTCCACCGCTTCGAGGGCAAGCCCGGCTGCGGAATGTCCGGGGGCGACAGGTACGCTGGAAGGAAGGGGAATTTCCGCTTCGTCGGAATCAGCAGTTTCGATTCCATATTCCTTGTACAGGGCAGGCACCGTATTTTGCAACAGCGTCCGTGTATCGGGAGAAGGAAGGACAAGGGGCGATGGAGCGCGTTCAGGCTGCCGCACAAGCGTATCCCGCTCGCCGAATCCATGCTCCTTAACAGGACAAGCTGTTAGGTGGGACAAATAGAACAAGGCTGCTCACTCCTTACGGACCGATCCATATTGAAACACTGTACAGCCGAAGGTGCTGCCCATGCCGACTGTCAGTGTAGCGTAGTAATCTCCCTTGCGCAGAATTTGATTTTGCAGGGCTGCCTCCAAATTAAGCAGGGGGTCAGCGTTATGCGCATGTCCAATCTCGGGGAGAGTAGGGAAATAAAATGTTTCCCGTGGTATGCCGAGCGCAGACGCGACGCGAATCCATGCAGTTTGATTCACATTCGCCGGGAAGATATAGGCGAGTTGATCTATGGCGAGCCCAGCATGCTTCAAGGCCTGCCGCATAATCTTGACCAAGCCGACATAGAACGACCGCTGAAACCACTCGAATTCACGCGGCTCTGCCAGGACGCTGTTGTAAAGGGTCGCGTCGGAATGAATGGCCGAGCTGACCAATCTGTGTTCGTGCGCATCCCGAGACAGCAGGACCGCTGCTGCCGCATCGCCGGATACTGTGCTGTCCTGCAGGTAGCGGCTGTTGGGCAAAAACATTTTGTCCGCCGCCAATAGCAAGACAGCCTTCGCACGCTTATGCTCCAGCAGCAGCTTCGCGGTATAAAAAAGCAAATCCAGTGAAGCGCAATTCATCTGCGACACGCTTCTGACCTTGGCGCCCTCCAACCCCCATTCGCGCTGGAAATCAGACAGCGGCTCTACGAGAAAAGGGGTAAACGGGTTGAATGTGTGCGTATGCAAAATCCAGTCAACGTGGCGCAGCTGCTCCGGATTTCTCCGTGCAACCATCCTTCCTGCTTGAGCCATCATGTGATCGGCGCGCAGCCTAGGCTCTACGGCGACTTGCCGCAGACCATAATCGTCTGTCAGCACGCGCAGCTGCTCTTCCGTGAGGCCAAGCTCCGTCTTCATGGAGCGTATGCTGCTTCTCGCTTCCGGCACATAGCAGGCGAAATCGATCCATCCGATCATGTCGTCCTCCTGTCAGGAAAAGAATGTGTCAGGGATAACGGTACAAGCGCCCTCCCGAATTGTACATGAACAGAGCGTGCACAGCGCGTAAATCGCATGTGAAAGCGGAAGTGCAACCGTCGGCCCCCAGGAAAGCCGAGCCCATACGGTTCTTCCGTTCTATAATGTGGGGCAACGGTCAAACGGAAGGGGAGGATTGGATGGGACAGCTGCTTGCCATGCTGGAGGAGGCAGCCGATTTGGATGGACACCGACTTGCGGTCGCGGAGGGCAATGCCCGCATCACTTACGAGGAATTGGCACAACAGATCAGACGGCTGACAGCCGAGCTCCAACGCGGCCGACCAAGCGTGTATGGGCTCGTCATGGATCAAACCTTGCCGTCCGTATTGCTGCTGCTCGCGCTGCTCGAGTCTGGGCATGCGGTTCTCCCTGTGGATGATTTGCTGACACCTTCCGAATTACAGCGAATCGGTCTTGTTGGCCAGGTACAGGGATGGGTCGTGCCGGACAGGCAAACAAGCCTTGGCGCGCAGGGCGAGCGTGAGGAGGAACAGCGGATTCCGTACAGCCGCTTCTTTCGGGATGAGACGGCTTATGCTGGAACCGGAACGGCTATACCGGACAGAGAGCAAGGGACAGACGGCTCAAATCCGAGGGGGCACGCATCATGCCGGTTGAACAGCATGAACAACAGCGGACATTCGCCGATTCTGTATCAGCTTACGTCCGGCACGACCGGCGAGCCGAAGCTGGCTCGGCTTGCATGGCGAACAGTGCTGCGAGAGGGCAGCGTGTACAGCGATTGGTTTGGCTACCATGCGGCCGACATTGTGGTGCTGACAGCTCCGCTAAACCATTTGTACGGGCTGTCCGCCGGTTTATTCGCCTCCTTGTGCGCCCGCAGCACGCTGGTCATCTGCCGCCGCCCGACACCGCGCAAGGCGATTCGGCTAGTTCACGACTGCGGGGCGACGATTTTGATTGGCGTGCCCCAGTTTTATCAATTAATGAGCGACGTTCACCAGCCGGCTCAGGCGGACAGACGGCAGATGCGGTTTGCCGTCTCGGCTGGCGGTCCCTTGCCCCTTGAGCTGCCTCGCGCTTATGAAAAAAAATGGGGTCACAGGCTGCTGCAGGTATATGGAAGCACGGAGACCGGGGCCGTTGCGGCGCAGCATCCGGCCCGCACTTACGAGGCGGCTTGCACAGGCGAACTGCTGCCGGGGGTACGGGCATGGATTCATGAGGAGCAACGGCTCGTCGTACAGAGTCCCAGCCTATTCTCCGGGTACGTGACAGCTGGCGGCGAAGAAAATCCAATCACGGACGGCTCGTATGTGACGGATGATCTGGCAGTACTCTCGCAGGGGCGTGTGTATTTGCAGGGAAGGCTGCCCAAGTTTATCAATGTTGCAGGTCGGAAGGTGAACCCGCGGGAAGTGGAGGAGGCTTGCCGGGATATGCCGGGAATTTCTGAAGTCAGCGTATATGGCAAGCCCGATCAGCTGCACGGCGAGATCATCGTTGCCCGGATTGCGGCAGACAAGTCTCTGTCCATTCGGGAAATCAAAGCGTACTTGCGCCGACATCTGGCTGACTATAAGGTGCCGCACTTGATTGAGCGTGCAGAACGGCTCGCCCGCACGTGGAAAGAACGGTATGCGGTGGAAGAGGAGGGAGCAGAGGATGGATCGAACTGCGATAGAGCGAACTATTAAGCAGCTGTTGGAAGGCCATCAGATCCAACTGGATTTGGCAAGCGGGGAGGAGCCGTTGGCGGCTTGCGGATTGTCCTCCCTCTCCTGGCTGCGCTTGATGATCGACATGGAGAATGCGTTCCAGATTGAGCTGGTTTTGTCGGAAGCCTGGGAAGAGAACGTACCGACTTTGAAGGAGCTTGTCCACTATGTGGAAAGCGAGCTTGGCAAGCGATGAACGAGCAGGCTTCAGGCAAGGAACGCACGTGGGTGGCAGTCGTTGACAAGAGTCAAGACAAGGGCGCTGTGGTGCCGAACCGTCTGCCCCTTCCTCTGCAGCGGGTTCACGTATACGGACTGAAGGATGTGCTCCTGCTCTGCAGGCAGGGCTGCCCGGTAGGGTGGGTTGTCTGGCAGATGCGCAGTGTGTCGGACTATGACCGCGAATGCTGCACGGAGTTGGCCCGGTCTTACCCTGACATTCCGATCTTTGGCCTTCTGCATGAAGCTGTCACAGAAGAGGATTGTCACGATCTGGAGCAGCTGGAGAATTTGTGCCTGCTTGTGCAGCAGGAATCCATCTGGTTCACGGTACAGCACCTCGCAGCCGCGCATGCTTGGCCTCCCGATCGGGACATCCTGTTGCAGCCAGGTATCGTATACAAGCCCGGGCAGCGCAGTGTGCAGCTGCATGACAGGCAGGTTGCATTGACTGAGAAGGAACAGGCTGTGCTGGATTATTTGTGGACCCGCCGTGGACAATACGTTCCGACGGAGGAACTCATTGCCGCTGTATGGGATGAGTACACGGCCTCGGATGCAGTACGCCAATACATCTACAGGCTGCGCAAAAAGCTGGACGCCCCGGATTTGATGCAAAGCCTCATCACACATGTTCCGGGGAGCGGCTACAGGCTGTCGGCTGCTCCCCATGAATCATGCGGCGGGACTTAGGCGTGGACCGAGGAGAGCAGGGAGTGAGGCTGGCAGAAGCAGTTTTTCGTGACAGCGGCAAGGAAAGCCGAGGCAAACGGAGGTCGATTCAATAGACTTTGGATAAACCATCCGTATGGGGGGGAATCGCCATGACCAAAATCGTATCGGCGGAGGATCGCCGATTTTTTGAAGAGAACGGCTACGTCGTCCTTCGCCATTGGGTTTCTGCTGAAGATGCGCAACAAATCAACCAGGAATTTCACAAGCTTTGGATGGATCTGATTCGGGAAGGCACGATTGTCCAAGAGGAGGACCGCCCGCTGGAGAGCGTGTTTCCGAGGCTGCGCGACTATCACTTCACCCGACCGGAGATCGCCGGCCTGATCCTGTCGGATGATATGTTCGCTGCTGCGGAAGCGCTGCTTGGCGAGCCGGCGCTTGCCATCTCCACGAGCTACTATTTCAAGGGACCCGGGACTCGGGGACTTCCCGCTCACCAGGACAATTACAGTGTGGGGGCGGCGCCAAAGACCACATGCTCGCTGTGGACATGCCTCAGCGCATCTCAGCCGCGGAACGGCGGCTTGTATGTGGTGCCGGGCTCGCACAAGCTCGGTTTGCTGGAGCCGGAGCCAATTGAGGAAAGCGAGGCGGAGTACGGGGAGAAGCTGAGTTTGCCGGAGGGCTATGAGAAGCTGCCGCTGGAGACAAATCCGGGAGATGTTGTCGCCCTGCACGGGAATTTGGTGCATGGTTCTTACGCGAATGTGACGAAGAACAGGTTTCGCCAAGCGCATGTGACCCACTTTACAGGAACCAGTGCGGAGCGGGTGGCGCTGAATCACCATGCACTCCTGGACCGCAGCGGCAGCAAGGTGCGCAGAAGGCTGAACGTCCGGCCCAAAGCGGGGAATCCTACGCTGAAGAAGGCGGTTTGGAGCGGAGTCGGCGGCAGCAAGCCGTGGGAAGGAAGCCAAGATGTCGAGTAGGATTCCTATGCAGGAAGTCAGCATGGCGTGCAAGACAATTCCGAAGCAGCTCTCTGTTGTCGGCATTGGGATTGACATGCAGAGTATAGAACAGCTGAGGCAGGCGCTCGAGCGCCAGGGGGAGCGAATGATCGCCAAGGTGTTCACGGCGCAGGAGCGCGAATATTGCCTGAGTCATGCCAATGCCGCACAGCACTTCGCAGCAAGATGGGCAGTCAAAGAGGCGTTCTATAAGGCGATGAGCGGAGAACTGAGCATACCGTATCGGTTTGTAGACGTAGAGACACGCCGGACTGCGCATGGCAAGCCCTATCTCTTCTTGTACGGAGCTCTTCATGAGCATGCGGTACGCCATCGCTTGGACTTTCATATCAGCTTGTCCCACTCCGGGGAATATGCGGCAGGAATCGTGCTTGTTACCAGGCCAGCGGAACCGGGAAAGGAGCTGGCGACATGAAGGCGAGACAGCTGCCGATCCATCCGAATCCCGGTTTGGAGACGGAATGCTATCATAATTTCCGGTTGAGCATCATTATGGCCGACCCGATGCGGACGCCTTGGTGCTATGGACATTTCGTCAATCTTCAGATCAAGTCGAAGGAGAACATGATGTTTCCTTTTGTGCGCTTTGAGGAGCATTTGGATGTGTATGCCGGCATGCTTCGAGAGGAGCCGCTGGATTACGGCGGCAAGGGGGTGCTGGCGGCTATTCGCGGGGCGCTCGATCAAGGTCATTATGTCATGATGTATTTCAACTGGTCTCGCCTGCCGTGTTCCAATTTTTACCGAGGCCCGGATTTGGTTCACGATGCGATCATTTATGGCTACGATGACGAGCGCCAACAACTCGATTTGCTCGCATTCGAAATTAACGGCAAATCTTATGGCAGGACAAGGATTGCGTATGCGGTCTGCGAGAAGGAATTCGCGCATGTTGCAGAGGAGCATCTGCATGCGAACAGATGGTTCGCTTATTACGGCTTTCCTCTTTCGCGCATTTGCCTGGAGCCTGCTGCCATGTTCACGCATAACTGGAGGAGCCTGTACTTCTCCCTGGAACGGGGGAATATTCAACCTCGCGGGGAAAAGGACGATGTGTTCTCCAACGGATTTCCGGTCAATGTCTATATGGCCGATTACTTCGCGAGAACAGCCAAGAGCCGGGATATAGATCCGAGAGAATACGGAATCTGGAACATTGTCGTGACCAAGATGCTCCAGCACAAGAAATGGATGCTGCGCAGGCTTGCATACATGCAGGATAGGGAAGCCGGTCCGGATCGACGCCTGTTGCAAAAGAGCATGGATCTCTACGAACAGGCCAAGCAGCTGCTTATGCGCGTCCGCATGGACTCGCTGCTGTTTCAGAAGACGACGAACTCCAGGCATCTGGCGGAGATTAGCGAAAACTTTCACGCCATATACGAAAAGGAAAAGCGCGCGGTCCCCCTGCTGATGGAGTACTTGGTGGAAGCCAGGCTGGATCTCCGCTATCGGGAAGGCAGGTGACGGATATGAAAAAGGAAGAAGCGATCGAGCAAATTATTGCATGCCTGGAGGATATCGTGCCCGCGCAAGTTCAAGTCGACCGCAGTACAGACTTGCTCAAGCTGGGGATTAATTCCATGACTTTTATTCGCCTCGTAGTGGCTCTGGAAGAAACGTTCGAAATCGAAATCGATGATGAATCCATCTATCTGGACAACTTCAAGAGCGTGGAGCACATTTATCAGCTTGTCGAGCCGTATGTGGCGGGATAGCGGGCTGCCGAACAGCGCACAAAACAACGAAAGATCAGGAAAGGAAAAGCTGAGAGATTCGGGCGCAGTCATGAGAAGATAGAATTACCCCCGGGAGGCAAACTCAATTTTCAGGAGGTAATAGCTATGAAAACAGCGCTCAAAAAACTTTCCATGACATTGGAAAACTCGAACAGTAAGACGTATCTGGAATTGGCAGACGGCCGTGTGGAAGAGCTGCAGTTCACGCAGGCGCAGCCGACGCACTTCACGGTTAATGATTCCGAGTTCAGCCTGAAGTCCGGCGTTACGGTAGATCTCGAGATTATGAACGTGGACTTGGTTGCAACCTCCAAGGAAATCTGGCCTGGACAAGAAATCCGCGTGCGCGGCGGCGTGCATGGACAAGGCGCTCCGATGAAAGCCAGCGCAACGATCCCGTTCAAAAAGACCATCACTGACGGTGTTCAAGGCGAGTCCTACCTGTACTGGGTAATGGAAACTCCGGAGGGCACGTTCCACAACAAGAAGCCGATCCACATGAAAGGAACGCTGAAGGGCCTTCCTCCGAAGGATGCAACTTTCTACTCCGAGAGCGTTGTGCCTCTGTTCGACGAGCAAGACAATCAAGTGGGCCAAATTTACGGCTGCTTGCAATCCAACTAATCGAAGTCCAATCAGGCAAGAGGGAAGGGCCATCTCGTATGGCTCTTCTTTTTCAAGCTGAGCCATGGGAGAGCTGCCATGTACGATTTCATTATTGTCGGAGCACGGTGCGCGGGGGCGGCAACAGCCTTGCTGCTTGCCGAACACGGCTTCCGCATCCTGGTCATGGATCAATTCGCAAAGCCGGGGCCAACCTTGTCAACCCATATCATTGGCGAGACGGAAATATACGACAAGCTGCGCGTGCATGAACGCATGAGTTCAAGCGGCATTCCGGCAATGACGCGCATGCGCATCGATCTGGAGGGCCGGGTATTCGAGTCTGGCATTACAGTTACCTCCAGGGCGCTGAGCGTCCGGCGAGAGCTTCTGGATCAATGGTTGTTTGAGGAGCTGGGCCGATTCCCGAATATAGAAATATGGACGAGAACGAAGGCAGTTTCGACGGTATCCTTGAAGCAGCGTGTCATCGGTGTACGATTCAAGCACCAAAGCGGCAGACAGGATGCCGTATACGGGAAGGTCATCATCGGAGCGGACGGCCGCCGCTCCGCCATCGCCCGGGCTGTACAACCCGCGCGGCTGCTCGGCTCAAGCGAGAACCACTTGGCCGTCTATTATGCGTATATCCGCGGCCTGCAGCCGCTGCCGATTCCAACGGTGGAATGGTATTGGCTCGATCAAGGGATCATGCTGTGCAACCCGTTGGATCAAGGTCTGCATTGCATTGCGGTCATGCTCCCGGAGCAGCAGTTCCGCGAATGGGGGCAGGCGCCCGCCGCGAACTTCTTGAAGCTGCTGAGAAAGATCGCCACGTTCGCGCCGAGAATGGACAATGCCGTGATTCACGGCCGTCTGTACGGTACGGCGGGCATAGAAAGCTATATACGCAAGCCTTATGGCGAGAAATGGGCGCTTGTCGGAGACGCGGGCGCGCATCTGCATCCGGTCTCCGGAACAGGCATCGATAATGCCGTGTGCTCGGCTGCCATGCTGGCAACAGAGCTGGCTAAGTACAGGAAGGGAGCATGCACTTGGCAGGAGGCGATGCAGGCTTATACCAGGCAACGGGATGAACGTATCATTCCCCAGTACCACAACTGCTTGCGCACCTTGGAGCGCTCGACGCAAACAATCGAAGCGGAGTCGCTCCAGACACTTGGAGTGCTCTGCACATTTCCCGGACTTGTCAAGGAGCTCGGTCATCGCGCACCGGGGATTTATTCTAAATTAATGGAGGGTCCCACTTATGATTGAATGTCCATTGGATCGATCGATTAACGTCACATACCTGGAGGCGCCTTTGGAGCGAGTGTGGTGGTCTGTCGCCACACCGTCCGGCACCAATTCGTACTTAACCTTCTATGCCAAGACATCCGGCATTGACGGCGAACCGAAAGCAGGCGACTGCTATACGCTGAACTATGGAGACATCAATAACGAAACGAGGGTTGTCTCCTGTGAGCCGATGAAGCAGATTACGCTGTCCGACCGCTATGAATCGATGGATCCGGACGGGCAGCTGCAGCAATATTTGGTGCAAACTACGTACCGTCTGTCGCAGGAAGGACCTTTTGTCAAGCTGGAGCTGGAAGTAGCCGGCTTCCAGCCCACCACCCACGGACAATGGTTCCGCGAATGCCTCGAGATGGGGTGGCGCCGATCACTGATGAATTTGAAATCTGTGCTGGAGCTTGGTTTGGATTTGCGCACGGAGCTGTTCAGCTTTCCCCGAATGGGAGTCGTCAACTGTACGGTTAACGAGGAGCAGAGCAGGGAGACAGGCGTGTCGCCCGGACAAGGCAACTACTTGCTGGAAGTATTCCCGGGAAGTCCGGCCGATCAGGCGGGGCTGCGCAAAGGGGACGTCATCGTAGCCATTGGGGATGCTCCGACAAGGAATTACAGGGAGTTCGTCCGTACCGTTTCTACCTATTACGGGAAGAAAGCAAAGCCGCCTGTTCTGTATGTCCGTGATGGTCGGAAGCTGAATACCGAGGTCGCGTTTTCGATTGAAGATACATTTACGGGCTTGATTGATATTGAGGAGACATCATTTGAAGCGGAGCGGCGCAAGCGTGAGCTGCTAGCTCGACAGCGCTCCGCATCCGGACAGATGTGGAAGGACAGCAAGCAATCCGCAGCGGCGGATCACGAGTCAGACTGACCGTGATCCGCTTTGCGGTTAAGGATGGCGGCGATACGTTCCTCTGTCGGCTGCACCAGCCCGGTCAACAGCGGATCTGAGGACAGGGTGACCGCAGTATGATAGATTCGGCCATCCCGTGCATACGTAATTGGAACAGCTTGATGTTTCCGGAAGGACATGGCCAGCGCTTTGACAAAATCGTGGTATGTCGGGACGGGCTCTCCGCTGAGCGCCAGCACGAGGTCCCCCTTGCACAGCCCCGCCCTGGCTGCGGGGCTGTCCGGGAATACCTCCAGCAGCACATTGCCGCCAACCGTATCCGGATTGTACCCTTGCTCCGCTACTTGCTCCATGCTGGCAGTGCAATTGCAAACCCCTAGCCGCGGATAGCCGAATATGTCATATCGAAGATCAAGACCGAGCTCAACAACATGCTTCAAGTTGAAAAGCGACTGCCTCCAGCCAAGCTCGCCGCATTCACGCAGCCACTGCATCCACACGTTGTCCTCCTCGTAGCTTTCCGCTACAGCCGTAACCTTCGTCATCCATTGTTCTTCCTCCAACAAAAATGTGGTGGTTAGTTCATACTCCAGATAGCTGCCGTCGGCGAGCATGGCGCGGAAACGGTCGCGCAGGCAGAAGCGGCGCGGCGGCTCGCAGGCCAGGCAGACCGCATCATTGATCATGTCGCCTATGATAATGCGGACTTGGTCTCCTTCCTGGATGGTGCTGCCGGCGACAATCACTTCATCCGTCAAGTAGGCGTTCATGCCTGCAGGTGTGGCCAGATACGGCCATATTTCACTCGCTGATGCTTCAATATGCATGACAGCTTTCGCTTGTGTGCGATGCATGCGATCCTCCCCTTTCCTTCTTCCCCTAATTATTGTAGAGAGCGCTTGTTGGTTTCTAGGCTAATGCCAACCGATTGCTGCCAAGCGAAGCAGAGTAATCGAAAGGGACCGCCCCCTATAATGTGATCAGGATTGATCGAGAGGGAGGCATACCATGGACATACAAAATGAAGTGCTGCGGTTGCTTAGCCAGGAGGGCTGCGGCGTTCTTCCCCGAGAACAGATCGAGACAGAGTGTGCGTTGCTGGACATCGGCTTCGATTCGCTGCGTTATATGGAATTCGTGGTGCTGTTGGAGGAATCTCTGCACATTACCGTTCCAGACAGCATGCTGGAAATCCGGGCAGAAATGAAGGTAGCGGACATTATCCGCATGGCGAGTGAAGCTGGACATGCGTAGCGTCGATGTCATACTTCCCGTCTACAATCAGGCGCTTCCGCTTGAATTGACGCTGGAAGGGTTTGCAAGGCAAACGCTGCCGCGCGAGCAGTTCACGCTCGTCATCGTCGACGACGGTTCCACGGAGCAAATCAAGCTGGTTGCGCAGCGCTTCTCCAAGTCGCTTCCGGTCCGCTACATTCGTCTCGGGCGCAGCGGCAGAGCCGCTGCAAGAAATGCCGGCGTTCGGGCCGGAAGCGGCGATCTGCTCGTATTTTGCGATGCGGACCGGATTCCGCGCCCCCGATTTTTGGAGGCGCATCTGAACAGAGCAAGGCATGGCAGCGAGGCGATTGTAACCGGTCAAGTCCGGGAGATGTACGTGACAGACTTGGCTGCCAACCGGATGAAGGCCAGGCAGCAGGCCATACAAGAGCGCCATGACCGCATTCCCCAGTATTGCCAGCTCATGTATCGGTTGTTCGATGAGCATGGCGCCGCCGCTTCGCCGATTGCATGGGCGGCTGCGCTGTCCGGAAATCTCTCCGTATCTCGAACGGTTTTCGAGCAGATCGGCGGATTTGATGAAGGCTTCAAGGAATGGGGCTTCGAGCATTTCGAATTCGGATACAGGGGATTCAGGCTTGGCCAGTCGTTCGGCTACGAGCCGCAGGCTGTCAATGTGCATCTGGCGCATGCGCGGGACCGCAACGCCTATATCGAGCATATGCGGGCCAGCCATGCGTATTTTTTGCACAAGCACCCAGGGCCGGCGGTGGAGAAGCTGCTGGACTTTATGCTGGGCTACATTAGCCTGGCCCAGTTCGAGGAATATGCGGCTGAAGGCAGGTTATCTTGCATGGCGGAGGGGACGCAGCGCGCACGAGGAGAGGGACGCGGCAAGCGCGACGGCTATGTACGCATCCAGAACTTCTAGGAAAGAGGGTAGGGAGATGGATAAGGACGAACCGCGCATATTGGATCTGCTCCCGCAGCAATATCCGTTCCGCTTTATTGATCAGGTGCCCCTTTACAAGCCGGGGAAGCGGATGCAGGCTTCGTTCGATCCAGCTGCGCTGCGGACTTGTCTGGGAGGGGGAGCAGCGATTCCGGTCAGTGTGCTGATCGAAGGTCTGGCTCAGACAGCCGTTCTGCTGACCCAGCTGGAAACCCGCCCGCTTGGACCGGGAGAGATGCCGCTGCTTGGAAAAGTGCGTGCAAGCATTAAGGAACAGGCGGTATGGGATAGATTGGTCTATTACGAGTTGGCGCCGGAGCGCATCTGGCAGCGGCAGGCCGTATTCTCCGGCAGCGTGCAGGATGAGGATGGCCGTCCGCTAGTTACGGCCACGCTTCTGGTGGCCATTGCAGACAAGGGAAGTGATCCAAAATGAGGGCTGAGCGCATTTTGCCCTACGCCAAGCCGTGGATACTGATCGATCAGGTGACGGAGCTGAAGGGCGGCACGCAGGCGGTTGCCGTGAAGCAAATCAGCAGCAGCGACTTTTATTTGCAAGGGCACTTTCCCGCACACAGTATTTATCCGGGTATGCTGCTGTTGGAGGGCATTAGGCAGACGATTGCATGCGTCTTTTTGCAAGAAGGAACTGCCGCTGTATGGAAGGAAAGCGAAGTCAGCTCACGCTTTATGCACCCTGTGGAGCCGGGAGACAGTGTGAAGTATGTGGTCATCCGCCGGCCGTCAGGCATGCATGCTGCACAGTTTGACGGCGAGGGTTGGGTTGGAGACAACAAGGTGATACAGGCGAGGATCGCATACCGCAAGGAGGAGGAAGCAAATGAAGCCAACGCGCGGCAATGAGCACTTTATCGAGCTGGAGGACAACGAAGGACGCTTGGCAGGCGTGCTGCACCTGCCCAAGCAGGCTGCCGGTCCAAGTCCGGCAGTGGTGTATTGCCCAGGCAAAAATGGAGAGCGATACGAGGTTCATCGGCTTGCGGTCAAATTTGCCCGCAGACTTGCAGAGAAGGGAATCGCTTTTCTCCGTTACGATTATTACGGCATGGGATTAAGCGACGGACACTATTACGAGGTGACCACTTCAACGAAGGTGTCCAACGCCAGGCGTGCTTACGCATTCGCGTCAGCGCGTCCGGAAATTGATAAAGCGCGCATCGCCTTTCTGGGGTTTAGCGACGGCGCAAGAATCGCGCTTATGGCTGCGAATCGGACAGATGCCGACTGCCTGCTTCTCTGGAGCCCGCTGTTCTATGAGTTTGGCGGCAAGTACTTGGGACCGCGCCCCAGGTTTGCAAGGCACGAACGCGATCCGCAACAGCTGGTTGTGCCATGGGCCGGCCTCTGGGTTGGCATTGACTTCTTCAAGGATTTGCAGCAGGCCAACTTGGCGCACGAGCTTTCCTCGTACCGCGGCCATTCCCTGCTTATCTATGGCGACAACGATCCATTAATTCGGGAGGAGCTGGACAGGGAGCACACGGACCGACATGCGATCTATTCGGATGTGCCGGAACACCAGGTGACTGTCGTTGCCAATGCCGGCCATCTGTTTACTTCCGTAGCGCTGGAAGAGCAGTTGATGGCGCGCTCTGTCCGGTGGCTGGAGGCGCAATGGCACGAGAAGGGCGGGGAGGGATAACGATGTGGAAGCAAGTGAGGTTCGGGTCGGACCAGACAATGGCCGGCATAGTGGAATGGCCCGATCATGCCGGGCTGCCCGCCACGCTGCTGGTCAGCCTTCCGGGACTTGGTCAGGCGATGAGCGAAAAAAATTACTTTTTCTCGAATCTGCGCAAGCGATTGGCCGAGGAAGGCCAATGGTGCGTACAGTTTGACTATCGCGGCAGCGGAGACAGCGAAGGTGAGTTGAGGCAGGCGACAATCGCCTCCATGGTGCAGGATGCAGTGGAGGTGTTGGATGAGGCGACGAAGGAGCACAAGCCGGCGAAGGTATATCTGGCCGGCCATGCGCTAGGCGCGGTCATCGCGCAGAGGGCGGCATTGGACTGGGAAGGGAGAACCGGAATTCCTTGCATTCCCATCCTTATTTCACCTCCGCTTGCCAAGCTTCCGGCGGCGCGAGACATCGTGCCTGCTTCGGCTTACGACATGCTGGAGCGGAATGGCTGGCTGGACAGCAAGGAGTTGTTCCCCGGCGACGATTATTACACCTTAAGTGACTTCGATCCGCAAGTATACGCCTATGTGACGACGCTTGGCGCGCATTTGCTCTATTTGCATGGCCAGTGCATCGGCAAGGAGCTGCTGGACGAGCTGGATGCGCTGGATCCGATTGCGCTGTACAACGAGAATGTACACGGTGTTTTCCTGCTTTGCGGCGAACAGGATGAGCCAAGCTGGCAGCAGGCGCGGAAGATCGAACGAGCGACCCTCGCTGCCTTTCGGCACGGCACACATTTTTACCGGCATCCGGCTGCAATGGATGAAGCGATACAAGCTATCCGCGACATCGTTATTCCGAATGGCTGCAGCAAGTGCGGGAAGTGCTGTTGTGCCGCTGCCCGCAGGCAGACGCTGGCAGAGAGGCTGCGCGCACAGGATAAAGTCGATTGGCGTTTTCCCGATGAATTTGGGCTGAGCGAGCGAAATATGGATTGTCTGCAGCTGTCCATTCTGGAGGTGTTGAAGTGGAAGGGGGAATCCAACCCGATCCCGATCTTCCTCAACGCCTTCGACTGCAAGTCGGAAGGCCTGCTGCTGCGCCGCAGCTTGCCCGTGCTGCACCGGGGCTGGAAGCTTATAGAATATCCGCGGCTCGACCGGGAACGCATGCAGCACCTATTGCGCTCGCTGCTTGACGGAGAAGGCTATGCGCTCGTGCATTACAAGGCGTTTCATGCGCCGTTCTCCTCCTATTACCACAAGCATGATGTCGTCCATTGGGCGTTGGTGATCGATTATGACGAGGACTATGTGCACATGGTGGATGACGCCGGCAGCGAAGCCTCCTTCCAAGGCTGCTTGGGCAAGGTGCCGAACGCTCTGTTCTTCGATACGTTGGCTGCTGCGGGAAACGGCGGTATGGCGATTCTGCAGCAGTCAACCAGCAGCGTGGAGGAGGGCGGGCATATTGCCGGATTGCTACGAAAGTCGGTCAGTCAGATGGAGGCAGGGCTTGCAAGCTTGTCTGCATTTGTTGATCGGGTTGCAGAGACGCCTGCTGCAGCGCTAGCGGAGAAGCTCCCGATGCTGGAATTTGATATTCATTATTACCGCAGGCTGCGGGAGCTGTGGAAGACAGCCGCCGAGCGGCGAGTCATTCCGGACGAGCTGCTGCAGGATGATTTGCCGGAAGCGCTGCATCAGGTGTGCGAAGCATGGTCTTTTGTAATGGGAGTGCTCATGAAATGGAAGCGCCTGCCGCAGCGGGACTTCCGGGACAAGCTGATCTCCCTGCTTCGCGAGGCTGTGCGGGCAGAAGGACGTTTGCAGCAGGCATTCGCCAGAGCGGGGGAGGGAAGGGCATGAACGCCAGTATCCATGCCGGGATGAGAAGGCTGGCCCGCACGGTTATCCGCCACTCCCTGCGGCTGGAGAAGGGCCAGCGTGTGCTGATCGATGTAACCGGTCAAGCCGACGCTATGGTCGAGGCACTGCTGGAAGCTGCCCGTGATGCAGGGGCCGAGGCCTATCTTCAGCAAGTCCCGATTCGCTACTTGAAGCAGCTGATATTGGGGAGCAGCACAGAGCAGCTCAAGCGGTTGACCGCACTCAGTCTGGAGCAAATGAGCGGGATGGACGCCTATATCGGCATCCGCTCGGATGATAATGTGTACGAGCTGCAGGATTTGCCCGATGCGCGGTATGAGCAATATGTGAAGACCTATGCGCAACCGAAGCAAGCGGCTATGGCCGGCCTGCCCAAATGGGTGCTGTTGCGCAATCCTACCTCTGCACTCGCGCAATTGGCGCGAATGAGTGACGCCGCCTTCTTCGATATATACGAGCGCGCTTGCACTCTCAATTATCTGAAATGGGCGAATCGTGTACGGCCGCTCGCTGCGCTGCTGGAGAAGGCAAAGCATGTACGCATTGTCGGGCCAGGGCCAACAGACCTGCAATTCTCCATTCAAGGGATGCCGGCTTTTGTGTGCGACGGAAGATACAACCTGCCGGATGGAGAAATCTTTACAGCTCCCGTCCCGGAATCGGTGGAAGGACAGATCCAATTTAATGTGACTACGGACTATTTGGGACATCTGTATGACGAAGTGTATATGGAATTCGAACGCGGACGGGTGACGAAGGCAAGATGTCCGCAGCAAGAGCAGCTGGAGCAGCTGGAGCAGCTGCTGCAGCAGGACGACGGGGCTTCCCGTGTCGGGGAATTCGGTATTGGTTTGAATCCCTATGTGATACGGCCGATGAACAACTTGCTGTTTGATGAGAAGATGCAGGGGAGCGTTCACTTGGCCTTGGGCCAGGCTTATCCGATGGCAGACAACGGCAACCGATCCTCTCTGCATCTGGACTTTGTCTTGTGCCAGACGGAAGCGTTCGGAGGCGGCGAGCTTTACCTGGACGGTGTGTTGGTTCGCAGCAATGGACGCTTCACGCTGCCCGAGCTGTCCGGCATGGACAACCTGCCTGACTAGGTTGAACGATAGGCTGCTTCGAGGAAATCGAGTGAAAGTCTCTTCCGATTGTTGAAGTTCAATATAAAGTCCCGCATCACTATATGCGTATTTTCAAGGGAGGGATTACATGGCTCGGATTGCCGTAGTCAGTCAGTGGCTGCTTGGGCATATCGTGCCGGCCCTGGGCATTGGGGCAGAGCTGGCCCGAAGGGGGCATGAAGTCTCGATGCTTGCCGCAGCGCCATTCCGCGCCTTGATTGAGCAGGCAGGACTGAAGCATGTCGAGATCGTCTGCGGGAAGTACCCGCATAAATTTATGGAGGCGGCTTTGAACGAGATCGATGCCCTGTTCGCATCCATGCAACCGGACCTCGTCCTGTGCGACTCCGCGCTCAGCGCGCCGGCTTACGCCGCAGAGAAGCGGGGGTTGCCGTGGGTGAGCTATCAAACGGCCGTCTATATACCGGACGAGCAGGTGCCGGGCGTGCAGCGGGTCAATGAACGACTGCGGGCTATGTACCGGGATGAATTGAACGCTCTCAGGCAACAGCATGGTCTTCCTCCTCTTGCGGATGAAGTGCGCACGAGAGGGGACTTCGCTGGATTATCCGCTGACCTGCATCTGATGCTTTTCCTGGAGGAGTTGCTGCCGGGCCCGGTCGAGCTGCCGCGGGGCTCGCGAATCGTCGGTCCATGTACGTTCGAGCCGGAATCGGCCATACCGCTTGCTAGGCCGGCACGCAGCACCGAATTGCCGAATATAATTGTCTGCACCTCATCGGCTGACAAGCCTGGCTATACAGAGAAGACGAGATGTTACCTGGAGCACGCACTGGCTGCTTTCCCGGAGGGATCGGCACAGCTGTACATGGCGGCAGATGCGGGCATTGTCGATCTGGCTGGCGGCTTTGGCGCTCATGTGAGGTGGGTTGGCTCGCATCCCAACCACCACCTGTTATTTCCGTACGCTGATGTGATTGTGACGCATGGCGGATGCGGCACTCTGCAGAAGGCGATTCGCCACGGTGTGCCGACGATTATCATTCCGCTCGGCAGCGACCATATTCGCTTGGCCGAGCGGTGTGCGGAATTGGGAATCGCTAAGGTGATGAGCTTGGAAGCGATAAATGCGGAAAGCTTGCGCCGTGCGGTACAGCAAGCGCTTGCGGATCAGCAGATGAAGCAAAGCATTGCCCGCTTGTCAGGAAAAGTAGATGAACAAAATTCCAACCGTCGTGCGGCGGACGAAATCGAAAAACGATTGTTGAGGTGAGCGTGTATGGTATCGAAAGAGCAACTGATTGAAGTCGTTAAGCGCGTGTGCGGAAAGGAAGAGGTAGAAGCAGAGAGCGCGTTCGAAACACTGGGTATGGATTCCACCAACATTGTAGAAGTGCTGATTGAGCTTGAGATGGTGCTGGATATGGACATTTTGGACGCAAATGTCAACCTGTACGAAATGGTTACGGTAGCGGATATGTACAATTACCTGGCTTCGTTGACGTCTGCAGCGGAAGGATGAGCGAGATGCGAATCGGCGGCGCTTCGGTTTATTGTCCGCGAGGCCGCCTGACAGCAGAAGCGTGGCTCGGGCAAGGGCAGCTCTCGCATGAAGAGTACGAGCAGCTGAAGCAGGCAGGCATCCGCAGTGTGGCCGTAGACGACGAGACGCCTGCTCCCCGCATGATGGAGCGAGTGATGGAACAGCTTCTCGTTAAGCACCGCCTGCCGCCCGAGCGGATCAAGTATGTGCTTGTCCCTTATTTGTATTATTCGTTCCCGTGGACGATGAACGTGTTCGCTGCTATGCGCGAGCGGTTCGGGCTGGAACAAGCGCTGTGTTTTTCCGTGCGTGATCTGCTCTGCTCGAATGTGCTCATGGCCATGCATATCGGCAGCAAGCTGCTGGAGCGATTCGCGGGACCTGATGACCTCGCTGTGGTGCTGGCCGTGGAGAAATGCCTGCTGCCCGATCAACGCTTCGGCGGCGGCCATTTCATTACCGGAGATGGCGCCGCCGCTGTCTTTATCGGATCAGGTCCGCGGGGCGACAAGCTCCTTGCTTTTCGCAGCGCGGCGGATCTCCGCACGCTGCAGCAGGGCAAGATGAGGGACGGCCGGGATGAAGTTCCCGATTATTTCTATTATGTCAATCTGGTCAAGACAATCCGATTCGTCTTGTCAGAGGCACAGCTGGAAATCGAAGACATTCGGCTGATTATCCCCAATAATATTGCCGTCGAAACCTGGACGTTGCTCGCCAAGCTGATGAAGATTGAACGGGACCGCATTTATACGGAAGGGCTTGCTGATTCCGGTCATATCAACAATTGCGATCTGTTGCACAATTGGCAACGGATCGGCGCTGAGGGCCTGCTTGCCGCCGGGGACTATTATTTGTTGCTTACCTTGGGCAGCGGGGGGGTGATTTGCTGTGCGGTTTGTCAGAGAGACAGAGCTGTTCCTGACACAGCCAGCGGTGCTCAGGAACTATGCGCGGAGGGAGCCGAGGCCTTCCAGGGAAGCGAACGTCTATAACCGGATTGCCGAGCAATACTCCCTCTTGCTGGCCCAGACAGGCTGGGAGGAGCGGACGGTATTTGCGGATGAGCCGTGCGCTTGCATTCATGAGCTGGACAGCCCGATACAACCGGGACAACTGCCCGCGCATTTCGTCTGCTGTTATGCCTCCCATCCGCTGACGGAGAAGATTAATGCAGCCTTATACATGCTGAAACAATTGAATCTTGCCGGAACGCAGCCGGTTTCATTCAGTGATGCCGGATGGCTCAGCCCGCTAATTGCCCTGCACTGGGCAGATGCAGTACAGCAGGCGGCCTGCGTAGTCTGCATGGAGCAACTGACGCCCTACCGGGACAGGCAGCTTGCCGCTTCCGGCGCTTACCCGCTGGCAGAAGCGCTGGCGCTTGCCTGCATAACCCCGGATATCGGGGATTGGCGAATATGCGGCTATGCGATTGAGCAGCAGAGCGCGGAGGAATCTTCCCGCGGGCCGGACGCGCTGGTTCAGAAGGCCGTGCAGCTGGCGAAAGAGATGCTGAGCGCAGGCCGAGCAAGCGCCGCTCATACCATCGTCGTGCCGCAAATGGTGGATGAACCGTTTGTTTCCGGGATGCGTCATGCTTTTCCGAAGACGTTCCTGAAGCGGCAGGCGGTGAATCAGGGAACCGCTGATTTGTGGTACGCCCTAGCCGAGCTTCAACTGGCGAAGACAGGGAAATCAGAGATCCTGCTTGTCTATGCGGACAGGAAGCATGGGACAGGCTGTATGCTGCTGCGAAAGGAGAATGCAAGATGACAAAATGGCGCGAGGCATGGATGGAAGCCTTGCATATCGATTCGCAACGGGGCCGGCTTGCCTGGCTTGGCAATTTCGAGGTGGAGCAGGACTGGCGAAGCAAGGACGTGATTGGGCTGCCGGGCGTGCCGAGCGTCACGCAAGCGCCGTTGGCTCTATCCGAGCTGGCGCTGCTCTTGGCAGCACCTGAAGATCTGGTGCTGCTCCCGAGCGAGCCTGACGATTCCTTCCTTTCCTATTTGCTCTCCCTTGGATGGCGCTCCCCCGCTATTTTCGCCCCTGAGTCCAAGTCGCTCTCTTCCAACGAGTCGCTTACTTGCCAGCTGCTCGCCGCTACTTCCTCCGGCGCTCCCTCTGCGGTTCGTCGCTGGGCAGAAGCGGGGGACGGCTTCCTGCTTCCTCATGGCGTGTCGGTATGGGAGGAAGCGCTGGCTGAAGATTGGCACATTCCGCTTGCGGCGCCGCGCACCTCTGTAACTCGCGAGGTGAACAGCAAGCTGTTTAGCCGGGAGCTCTGTGAACAGCTGGGTATTCCGCAGGTGCCGGGACGAACGGTTCGTACGCTGAGCGAGCTGGAATCGGCCTTCGCGGAGCTGGCTCCGCACTTGGCGGAGGGTCCGCTTGTATTGAAGGAAGGCATGGGCGTGTCGGGCAAAGGAATGCTGCGCATAGACAGCGCCGCCAAGTTTCAGCAAGTGCTGCGCATGCTGCGTCAATCAGCGGTGAGACAGGGGACGGAACATACGGAATTCGTGCTGGAGCAATGGATCGATAATGCACAGGACCTGAATGTGCAATTTCTAGTAAGCCGGGACGGCCAGGTGCGGCAGGTGACGATTCTGACTGCGCTTGTGCAGAATGGGACGCATCTCGGGCATATGTCTCCGCATCAGCTGACAGCGTCGGCAGAAGAGCGTGTACGAGCGTATGCCGAGCAGATTGGGCAAGCGCTGCATGCGCACGGCTACTACGGTCTGGTCGGTCTGGATGCGATGATCGGGAGGGACGGAAAGCTGTATCCCTGCATCGAGATCAACGCGCGGCTCAACATGTCCACCTACCATACCCGCCTGCTGCAGGATTGGGCGCCGGCGGGCAAGCATGCGCTCATCCGCCCCTTTTCTTTTTCCAAGCAAGCGCCGCTGGCTTTCGTCCAGATTCAACAAGCGCTGCAGGCGAAGCTCTACCGTGTTGATTCCGGCCATGGCGTCATCCTTTGTGCGTATGCGCCAGTCAACTCCAGCGATCCGCATGGGCGCCGGGGCAAATTGTACACGACCATGATCGGCGATTCCGCCGAGGAATGTCTGCAGCTGGAGCGATTCTGCCGCCAGCAGCTGCAGCAGATAGGAGGCATCGGCCTGAAGGTTGATGTTTGAAGGGGGTCATGATAGTGGGGATTTCGGAGCAAGTTTTGCCAATTGACCTGTATCAGCGGCTTGGAGAGCAGTATGGCACTCCGCTTTATGTATACGATATGGCTGTCATCGAACAGCGTGTTGCCGACCTGCGGCAATGCCTGCATCCGAATGTGCGTCTCTTTTACTCTATGAAAGCTAATCCGAATCCATCCGTAGTCCGTGCGATTTATCGGCATGGCGTGTACAGCGAAATTTGCTCGCCGCTGGAATTGGAGATCGCCCTGTCTGCCGGAATAGTGCCTGCGCATATTCTCTATCTGGGTCCAGGGAAAAGCGCGGCTGAGCTGGAGCGCTTGGTGGCGCTTGGCGTTCGCTATCTGATCGTAGAATCGATTCAGGAGATTGCTCTTGTGCAGAAGATTGCGGGTAAGCGGGGCATGGTGGCAGAAGTTGGCTTGCGCATCAATCCGCGCGAGACAGTGCGCGGCGCGCGGCTGAAGATGGGAGGAGCGGCGCGTCAGTTCGGCATAGATGAAGACCAGCTGCCGGAAGTGCTTGCAGCGGCGCGCGCCATGTCCTGCGTTCGTGTCGTCGGTCTGCACGGCTACTTGGGTACGCGCATCCTCCAAGCCGATACGATTGCCGCCAATGTGCGCTGCATGCTGGAGGCCGCCGACCGCCTGCTGGCAGGCGGCCTGTCGGAACTGCGCTATGTCGGGGTCGGCGGCGGCTTCGGCATTCCGTATCATTCGGGAGAATCGCGCCTGGATCTCGAAGCGGTCGCTCTGCGCACCCGGCCTTTGTTCGATTCATTCCTGCGCCGGTACCCGGACGTAGAAGTATTGGCAGAATCCGGCCGATTTCTTGTTGCGGAAGCCGGGAGCTATCTGGTTCGCGTGCGCTATACGAAGCGATCGCAAGGAGTCGAGTTCGCGATAGCGGACGGCGGCGTCCATCAGTTCGCGGCAGCCGGAGGAGCAGGCAGTCTCGTCAAGCGGAATTATCCGATCGAAGCGCTTGTCTGCGGCAGAGGGGAGCAGCGCATGTATCATATTTCAGGACCGCTCTGTTCGCCCGATGACTTAATCGGACGAGGGGTGGAGCTGCCTGTCTTGCAGCCGGGCGATCTGTTGGCGGTGAGGCAAGCCGGCGCTTACGGACTCACTTTCAGTCCGGTTCTATTCCTGAGCCACCCGCTTCCGCGCGAGGTGATGCTGGCGAACGGCCAGGCGGTTCTAGTCCGGGACATAGACGAATACGGCCTTCCTGCTGTGCGAGAGTTGTGACAAGAGAACCCTATCTTTGCGGCAACAGAGGTCGAGTGTTCGGGCGCCTGCTTCTGTACGATGAAGGTAATCGTCCGATAAAGGAGTGTTGGCAACGATGTATGATGTGCTGATTATAGGGGCAGGGCCGGCAGGGGCAAGCGCCGGCATATTCATGGCTAGGGCCAAGAAAAAAGTGCTCATTCTGGATAATGACAAAAGCGGAACGAAGAAGGCGTGGGCAGCCAATCATTATGCGGTGATGGGCATCACAGGTTACGACGTGTTCGAAACAGGCAAGAGGCAGGCCGAGAAATACGGGGCCGAGGTGAAGCTCGCCGAGGTCAGCGCTGTTGAGCGCAGTGAGAGCGGTTTTCGCGTGACGGCGTGCGCTGAGGTGTACGAAAGTGCAGCCGTCATCTTGGCGACTGGAGCCGCGAAGGGATTGGCTCGGCAGATGGGGCTTCAAATGAAGCCGGGCAAGGAAGAGGGCGGCCCGGAAGTGATCGCCGTGGATGAAGAGGGACGGACCAGCATGAAGGGGGTATGGGCAGCTGGCATCTGCACCGGACAGAGCATGCATATCTCCATTACGTCAGGTGACGGGGCGCGCGTGGCGATCAATCTGCTGAGCGAGTGGAACGGCAGGCAGTATGTTGATCACGATATGATGTGCTGAACGGAAAAGAGGAGGGATTACCGATGGAGCAAGGCGCATGGACGAAGGAGCAGAAGGAGCAGTTCGAGAAGGACGGGTACCTGATCGTGAAAGGCTTGTACAGCCCGGAAGAAGTGCAGCGTCTGAACGATATGTACTGGGAGATTTGGAAGAAACTTATGGCGCAGGGGAAGATCATTCAGGCCCCGAACCGTCCATTCGACAGTCTGTTTCCCCGGCTTCGGGATTACCAGCTTGGACATGAAGGCATACAGGATTTCATCTTCCAGCCGCAGGCTATTGCCCTGCTTGAAGGCTTGATTCAGGAGGAAGTGCTGGCTGTTCAGACGAGTTACTACTTTAAGGCTCCCGGCGCCAAGGGACTGCCGCTGCATCAGGACAACTACAGTCTCGGGGCATCGCCGGACACCACTTACGCCATATGGGTAAGCCTCGATTCTTCGGGCCGTGACAATGGCGGGCTGCAGGTCGTCCCCGGGTCGCATGTATTTGATATTGTACAGCCGGACGTTGTGCCAGAGAGTGTGAATGTGTACGGCAAGCAAATCCCGGTGCCTGAAGGGTATGAGAGCATCGAGCTGACCACCGAGGCGGGCGATGCGGTGTTTTTCAACGGCAACATCCTGCACGGTTCTTCAGACAACAACTCGGAAGACAAGTTCCGCAGGGCGATCGTGACACACTATGCGCGCGTGAGTGTCGAGAAGATTACGTTGAACTACAATTACTTGATTCAGAAGGACCGCAAAAAAACCAGACGCAGGCTGAACGCTCATCCGCGTGTCGTGGAGACGAAGGAAAACTTGTTCGAGTTCCACGAAGCCAAGTATTACGACCAAATCATTCACCGCGATTTTTGAGGAGGGACCGGCATGGATACGGAGCAGTTCCTTACCGTGCTGTCCGGCCATTCCGGTGCATGCTTCCTTTTTCCTTCAGGCGATGCAGCAGCTTATGAATCGCTCACGCAGGCGATAGCCTGGAATGTGGAACGTCTCCGCGAGAGCGGGTACGGCAGCCGCGGCGGGAAGCAGCAGGTCATCGCCTGCCAGATTTCGCTGGGCTGGCGAGCTGTTCCTGTGCTGCTGGCGGCTATGCAGTGCCGGGTTACAGTCGTGCCGGTCGATTCTTTCCGCAACCCGCAGCTTACCCGAAAAGCGTTGGAGGAAATTGGCCCGGAGCTGGTCATTGCACAGGCTCATGTAGATCAGACTGGCAGGCTGCAGGCCTTGCCAACCGTGTTCCCGAAGCGTCGCAGCTCCCTGCAGGATGTCGCGCTCATTCTCTATACGTCAGGCACGTCGGGTTTTCCGAAGGGCGTCATGCTGACTTACCGCAACCTCTGGAGCAATATGGAGGACATTCTGCGCTGCTTCCCGCTAGGGGCGGAGGATCGCCTGCTGCTGCTTCGTCCGCTTGTCCATGCCTCCGCGATCACTGGCGAGCTGCTTCCTGCATTGTATTGCGGCGCAGCAATCGCGGTCAAGCCCGATGAGCTGACGCCGCTCGGCGCAGTGCGCGAGCTGGCTGCACAGCGTATCACGGTATGCTGCATGACGCCTACCGTCGCTTCGAGCCTGGCCCACTTCGCTCCGCGCTGCGATATGTCCACGGTGCAGCAGCTGGTGCTGAGCGGCGAACCGCTGCGCAAGCTGCAGAAGGAAAGGATTAGGGCGGCTTTTCCCGGCGCGCGGATCGGCAATGCCTACGGCTTAACGGAGGCTTCGCCGCGCGTAAGCTGCAAGCTGCAGCTGGCGGACGATGATCCGGTCGAATGCGTCGGCGCTCCGTTGGCCCGGGTCGACATCCGCATTGTAGACGGGCAGGGAAACCCGGTATCGCCCGGCTGCCGCGGGATGCTGACCGTTTCCGGGCCGAATGTGATGAAGGGCTATTTCGGCGACGCGGCAGCTACGGCAGTCAAGCTGGATCAGGGCTGGTTGAAGACAGGCGATATCGCAAGCTGGCGCGAAGGCGAGCTGTTCGTTTATGGCAGGGCCGATGACCTGATCATCCGGGGCGGGGTCAATGTCCACCCTGCGGAGCTGGAGCAGGTGTTGTTGGAAGTGGAGGGCGTTCGGGAAGCGCTTGCCTTCGGACATATGGAAGACAGCGGCGTCAAGATACATGCCTGGGTCACTGCTGATCCCGAGCTGGATCGGCATGAAGTGCTGCGCCGCATTGTGCAGAATCAGCAGGATACGAGATTGTGGCCAGATGTGATCGAGGTGAAGCGGGAGCTGCCCAAAACCGCCTCGGGCAAGGTGATGCGTCCCAGAGGTTAGTACGGGGGAGGCCCCCTGGTGAAGCGGGCGGCAGTGAAGGCGATGAAGTTGAGGGTTGTGTCAAGGTAAGAAATTTCTGGCTGCTTACGGAAGCGCGTGCCCAATTGCCGGCAGCCAAGCGGCTATGGGAGGAGGAGATGCAGGGATGGGGGAGTCGTGGAATCAATTTTTTGGAGCGGACTATTTGTCCTTTTCCGAGGTGATCCTGTCTCCGGAGCGGACGGCCTATGAGCTGGAGGCGATCATGCAGCGCCTTAAGCTGTCCTCGGGGATGCGTGTGCTGGATTTGGGATGCGGACAGGGACGGATGAGCATTGCGCTGGCGAAACAAGGGATGGAGGTGGTCGGCTATGACGGCTCTGCGGCTTTGCTGGAGGAAGCCAGGCGAAGGGCGGAGGAACAAGGCGCCAATGTCGGATTCGTTCTGGGAGATATGCGCGAGCTGCAGAGTGAAGACGAGTTCGACGCGATCATTAATATCGGTACGGCCTTCGGTTACATCGAGGATGAGGAGGGCGACCGGGAAATATTGCGCAGGGTATATCGGGCTTTGAAGCCGGGCGGGCATTTTTTGCAGGACACAGAAAACCGGGATTTCAAGCTGCGTCAGCTGTACAATACTTGGGAGAAAATGAATGGGCGGCTCGTGTTCTCCAGACGCGCATTCCATCACCATACCGGCAGATGGACGGAAGAACTGAATTGGTACACAGAGGGCGATCGCGAGCATGCGCTGTTGGATTTGCGCTTGTACACGGCGACCGAGCTTGTCCGGATGACAGAGGCAGCTGGCCTCCAGGTTCGAGAGCTCCACGGCGGTTTCGACTTGTCGCCATTCAGCCTGTCCAGTCCGCGCTTGGTCATTGTATCTGAAAAATGCCGTTAGGGGGAGGAAAACGATGGACAAGCAGCACGTGATTATTGAGAAGGCACGCATGCAGTGGGAAAAGGGGATCTATGCCGATACGGAGATGTGCTATTTGTGGAGCGATGACTCTACCGGAAGACGATGCTTTCTGCTGAAGATGCATCCGGGTTCGTCGATTCCGATGCATGATCATCCATACCGGGAAATAGCAATCGTCACCGAAGGGGAGGTTCGCCTTAACGAGGACGTGATGCGTGCGGGCGATTTTCTCACTGCCGGCTTGGGCGAGTCCCATGACGTGTATACCGATACAGGATGTGTCATGTTTATTTATGTCGACTTTGATGTAACCGAGTACAAGCTTGTTCCGCTAGAGGACGAGCAAGCGCAGCGGGGGCGGTAATGGTGAGGGAGATGCAGGTTTCCAGCGGGTTGTTCGATCGCGTCTATCATGCGGTGTATGACGATGTATCCGGCTATACGGCCGAAGCGATCGCGACCTGCCTGCAAAACGGCGGACTCGACTTTCAGCAGGGTTTTACCCTGGAGGAGGCCTGGAGCGGGCTGCGCTGCTTGCCGGATTTCCAGCTGCATGTCGAGTGGGCGCTGTTTTTCCTGCGGCAGCAAGGCTACTTGGTCCAGCGGGGCGGCTGCTGGCTCGGCGCGCAGCGCAAGCGCTATGCGTTCGGCGACGGCCGGAATGTGCAAATCCAGCCTTCCCTGAACCTGATTGACTATGTTGCAGCCCATTGGCTGGATGTGATTCAGGGCCGGTCGAACAGTCTGCATGTGCTGTTCGGTCCGGAAGGTGCCCCGTTGTGGGAGCATTATTTCAGCAATAGCCATGATTTATACGCGGTACATAATCAATGGGCTGCGGAGTGCTTGGCTGACCGCATGAAGGCAGATCAAGCGCAGGCGCCGGAGGTGTTGGAGCTGGGCACCGGATACGGCTCCGCCTCGATGGCGCTGCTGGCTGAATGCATGCTGCGCGCGCAACCGGTCGGACGATGCGTCTTGACCGATATTAGCGCCGCACTGGCGAACAGGGCAAGGAAACGGCTGGCCGCATCGTACCCGGCTGCTCGATTGGACGCAGGCAAGCTTGACCTGAATGCGGACTATCCGGATTGGGCGGAAGCGTTTGACTACATCTTCGCCGTCAATGTGGCGCACTGCGCGCAAGATATCGTGGCTGCTCTGAACCGGCTGCGCAGCTGCCTGAAGCCCGGCGGCACCTTGCTGCTGTCGGAATGCATGCGCCAGGATCACACCCGTTTGCTCCACCAAGAGTTCATCTTCTCGCTGCTTCCGAACTTTGCCCCGATCCGCAGGGGGGACAGCGATGCGCCATGCTTTGGCTTCTGGAGCGGTGCGGATTGGCACGCATTTATGGAATCGGCGGGCTATCGCTCGATCCAGGTGATAGAGAATGAGGGACGGCAAATATTGGGCGGCTTGATTATCGGGAGCTGATTGGGTTTGTTTGCTGCAGAGCGCCTGTATGCGGGGTTCGGGGGTCATACTTGGAAGTTTCGGGTCAGCAATAGGGAGGGAATAGAGTTCGATTCAACATAGCGTTGGAAGGACCGATTCGACGGCGCGGGCGCAAAGTGTTCGTGGTTTGCGGGTGCGAGTAAGTGTAGAGGTTAGTGATTCGATAGACGGTAGTGGCAATGTGTTCGAGTTCTGTGGAGGGTAGCAGAACGGAAGTGGCAGGTACATGTGCGCGTGAACAGTAAAGGGTGAAGTCATTTGATTTTCTAACTGCAGTTAATGGCAGAAATTTCGGTAGAAGAAATAACGGAAATTCTTGTATTTATTTTGTGATATTTGCGATGACGGCAGCATTAGCGGACATTCGTGGTTTTATTGACGCAGTTACATGGACGAGTAGGCAGAAGGGACCGGAATAAGCCCACTTTTTCCACTAGCCTTGCATCAA